>NZ_JBFRVX010000376.1:0-2217 GCF_041475345.1 Vibrio sp. 10N.222.48.A3
AAATATAATTAACGTTAATAAATGACTAAATATTTTTATAAACATAATGGAGAGGAATGGATTGTTTTTTATTAGCCTTAACATCAATATTAAAATGTTGATTTACGCTTTGTCGAAGGTGTCCTTGGATTGTTTAAGGTTGGCTGATGAGGTTGGCTATAGAGAGGCTTTAAATAGAGTGTGTGCAGCTCGTGAGGTTGTTTTGGGGACTGGTTCTGAGGGCGATAGCAACAAAAAAGCCGCTAAGAAAGCGGCTTTGAACGAGAAGGTGGTGTGTAGGTTTTAGATAAGCGCACCAATACTTAGTACAACGATGCAGAACACCATCAAGATTCCGATTAATGGCATCACCCATTTAACCCAGCGCACGTAAGGGACACGAGCAATCGCCAAGCCGCCCATTACCACTGCAGAGGTTGGAGTGATTAAGTTGACCAAGCCAGATGCAGATTGGTAAGCGGTGATAACAAGGTCACGACCTACGCCAGCAAAATCGGCTAATGGCGCCATGATTGGCATAGTCAGCACTGCTAGACCAGAGGTCGAAGGTACTAAGAATGACAGTAGAATTTCTAAGAAGAACATCACGTTAATGAAGACAACTGAAGAAAGGCCAGTCACCATTTGTTCTGCTGAGAAAAGAATAGTGTCGGTGATCATACCGCGGTCCATTACGACTACGATACCACGTGCGATACCTATGATAAGCGCAACGCCCAGTAGGTCTCGAGCACCGTCAATGAAGCTAGTTGTGAACTCTTCCTCGCTCATGCGAGACACAATACCGACAATAATAGTCGCAGCTAAGAACATCGCGGAGATCTCTGCCATCCACCATCCAGCAACGGATACACCGTAAATCATGACAGCGAAAGAGCCACCAAAAATGGCCAGGATCAGTTTGCGAGTCGCGGTGAACTCCAGTTTTTCACCACTTGCGTTGCCAAGGAAGTGCGCTTTGTTCTCTTCGTATTTGTCGTAAACAATCGATGTTGTTGGATCGGCTTGTACCATTCTTGCGTAGCGCATGACGTAGGCGACACAGATACCCCAACCAATAATCAGCATTCCAATACGCAGCGCGATACCGTCGGTAAATGGAATACCAGAGGCGTTGGCAGCAATAACGGTCGCGAATGGGTTAATGGTAGAGCCTAGCACCCCAATGCCCGCGCCAAGCAATACCGTCGCAGCCGCAACTAGAGGGTCAAAGCGAGCTGCCATCATTACTGGTACTAGTAATGTATAGAATGGCAGTGATTCTTCCGCCATGCCGTAGACAGTACCACCAGCGGCAAACAGTGCCATCAGTATTGGTATCATCAACTCTTCTCGCCCTTCTAAGCGGGCGGTAACGCGCTCGATGCCAGCATCAATGGCACCTGTTTTGGTTACTAGTCCTAAGAAGCCACCAATGATTAAGATGAACAGCGAAACGTCGATAGCCGCTGCTTCATAGCTATTGTGGTCGTAGAAGCCATCAATAGGCGCTAGCAGTACATCAATCACGCCTTGAGGGTTACCTTCTACCGCTTGATAGGTTCCGGTTACGGGTACTTCTCGGCCTAGCTCTTCATTCATTGCACGGTCGTATTGGCCTGCTGGAACAATCCAGGTAAGCAGCGCGACGAACGCAATCAGAATAAATAGAATGGTGTAGGCAGAAGGAAATTTAAAGTTGGCAAAGAAGCCGCCCTTTTTTTTCTCGTTTGGTATCGTTTGAGTTGTCATGGCTATCTCCTTACATCATCTTAAATAGAAGTGATGTGAATTAGCGACTAATGATTTATAGATTGTAAATACACGGACACTTATAAAGCACTCAACGATATAAAGTTGCTGACTTTAAATTAAGGTTGTTTTTATATTTACCAATCCAAATGAAGTTAGATTTAATTTAGCTGCGGTTATTTTATTCCTTACGTCAGTATTTAAGTTTGGTGCTGTTCACAAAAATAATGGCTAATGAAAGGGCTGGAAAATGGCAGAAAATTGGCAAGGTTTTTTGGTTAGTTAGCTTGGATTAATATTCGATGGGGATGACGGTAAATCAAAGGGAGATTGACTGGGTAGGCATTCCTAATTAATGGCCTGAATAATCCTGGAATTTTATTCAAACTTTATTTTTAGTTGGTTTTTGAATTTTATAACGGTTATTTGACGTGTATCAAATAACACATTGAGCAGAAAACAAAAAAGGAAGCCGAAGCTTCCTTT
>NZ_JBFRVX010000377.1:0-5305 GCF_041475345.1 Vibrio sp. 10N.222.48.A3
GTATGGCCTAACTTATCTATTTATCAGCCATGATCTGAATGTTGTGAAATCCCTGTGTCATTACACCATTGTCATGAAAGCAGGCGAGGTGATTGAGAAGGGTGACACTGAGACCTTGTTTGGTAATCCGCAACATGAATATACTAAACAATTGGTGTCTTTATCTGAGGTTGGCACGCCTTAATCGATGAATTTCGATTCAATGTGAAAATCCAAAAAAGAGCCTGATCACTGATGATCAGGCTCTTTTTATTTAGAACGTCTTAGTTTATGCGTGGTACTAGAAAACGATATTCGTTCTTAGGCCAAACAACGCGACTTTGCTTTGAGTGCTGACTGCGGGTGTGACGTATTGCGCATCTGCGGTAAAGGTTAACCATGGCGTTGCTTGGAACGCGTAGTAGATCTCAAAACCTTGCTCGTCTTTTAATTCTGCTCCTAGTGGCAAATCGCTAATGCTGTTTTGTAACGCATTAGACAAGTTGTAGTAATAGTAGCCCGCGCCCCATTGATCTTGAGGTCTGTCGAAGAAGAAAGCGTTGCCTCCAAGGCCGCCAACAAACGTTCCATCTATGATATTTGGATTACCGTCTGCCGCTGCTGCTCTTAGGTAGACTGCGATGGTATCGTCATTGTTCTCGTAGATATTGTGTGTTGCTTGAGCTCGAATGTTGTACTTATATTTTGCAGTTTCACCCAAAGACGAGTAATCGACCCCTTCTTCAGTGCTATATGTACCAGACATACCAAACGTAGAACTTCTATCAAACAGTTTGAATGAGTGAGTCGCACCTAATGAAAAATTCACGCCATCATCAAACCAATCATTGAATCCTAAGTTGTCAGCATATCGATCTCTTGGATCATAAATCATCGCCGTGATTCGTGTATCGCCAATGGTGTGGTTCAGGATGCCGCCAATAAATGATGGGGGAGTCACGCCACTTGGTGGAGCAGAAAAAGCAATGTTCATGAATCCATGACGAGTTGCACCACCGTAAAATGGCGCATTTCGTAGTAGCTCAAACGCGTCGATCTTGCCAAAAAGTAGGTTAGTGTTGTCATCAAACTTGTGTGTGTAATACAAGGATGAGAAGAAAGGGCTACTGCTGTCTGCGTAATGGGCTGAATTAGGTACTGACAAACTGGAGAAGCCAAAGTCGTTCGCATCTCCGTTTAGATAGATCAACTGGGTGCGAAAGGTGCCGTTATTCCATAGGCCAGCATTTTCGGTATCAAGTGCTGCAAACAGGTCAAAACGGTGTGTGAACTCATTTGAATTTGATGGTGAGCCAGAAACCGCCGATTGGTAAACGTTGGTGTATTCAGCATCGAGCGAGAGTCCGTTGTCTTTAATGTGACTACGATCTCCTCCCCAATCACCGGTTAATGTATCAGAGTATGGTTGGCTTGCATTAGCTAAAGACGATAAAAAAAGTGGAGTTAAACAAAAGGGTAATGATAAAAATTTCATAATTAAATCTTATTGTTAGAACGTAATCTGGCTAAGCGCATTGAGATAGATAAGCAGGGCTGTTTAGCGTGCTGGCCAGTTGTGAATGGCGTTGATGTTTAAACAGTGCACTCAATGCATCAAACGCTTCTGAAATGGACAGATAACCTTGCTGATAAGCGAAGGAAACCGAACTTGCTTTACCGTCGTTGAGGTCGTGTCTTGAGATCGCAATGCCATGGTTTTGCGCGAGTAAAAACAATGCATCCGCGTTAAGAGGTTGCGAGTCCGCATTCTGCTGGTGACGCAACTTGTTGACGAGTGAGTGAATACGCTCAATACATTGGCTAAGTCGGTGATAGCGAGAGGTGTTCACCGTTGTCGCAATATGCTGGCAAACCTTTACCAATGCCTCCATTTGATCTGTTTTCGCTGAAGACGAAACCATCTTTTCAATAACTGCATTTAGCTCGGCAAGATATTGCGTTCTAAGCTGGGGTAATACCGTCACTTCATCATCCTTAATGTATCCGCGTAGCTCCTTGCCAAGTGACTCTAGATAACCCATATCTAATTCCCAAATGGTAGACATAGTATTGACCTGAGTTGTAATTGACCGGGTCATGTTATCGATTTTGGTGATGATAAAACTAATTTTGAAGTTTTTATGTTTTTATTAAGCTATTGTATTTATTGATTTTTCATTGCATTTCATCTGCTTAATAGACGTTTCAATACCGGTGTCATCAAAGGAAAACAAAAGAGAAGATTGGCTGATGAAGAAGGGTACAGTTATGGTGGTAAACAGCGCAATTAAATCAGATTTATGTGGCTTTCATGAGGCGAGGTGAGATGCTACGAAAAGAGGTTAGCCAGTTAAAATGAGAAGGTGTGGGGCTTTTATCTTGCCTAGTGCCAAGTGTGATGAACACACTTGTTCACGGTATGAGCTCAATTCGCTAGAGCCAGTATTTAGAAAGCTGCACTTGTTGAGCTATGTTGTGGCTAATAGATTGCACCACCAAACAGCAAATGTCCTCGATGATCTGTGAAGTGTTGGGATATTTGGTTGTGATGTGGAAAGCAGTGAGATAGGGGATTGAAGGTGTGCGAGCGTGTCGGATTGAGTTTGAGATCTTTGTATAGAGATAATTGAATATAGGAGGTCTGTATCGCGGAATCGGTAAACATGTATCATAAAAAGAAAAAGTGATAGCGGACGCTGAGGTCACACTATCACTTTTTGAGAACAATGAAGCTTAAGCTATTGAGATACTTTCGCTCAGCTTAGAGCAATGTTCATCGTTATTGTACCTACGTTATTTCTGTTGAATCGCCGTAAGAGCATGTTGGAAGTACAAGCTTGTCGCACACACATCGTGGTCATGATCATGATGGTGGTGATGACCGTGAGCGTTGTGGTATCTGTTGATTACATTCACAACTTTCATATTTTGCTCAGTCATGGCTAAACCAGAGTTACTGTTTTTTACAGGAGCAGGGATACCTTGGTAAATCGTTGCTTCAACTTTTATCTTGTTGATGTCTTCAGGTTTTACTGTGTATGGGTTGTCGTCAAGTACCGTAAAGTTGGCCGTTTTACCGATATCAATGGTACCAACTTCATTTTCTAGACGTGCTGTGTATGCTGCATCAATCGTGATTGCGCGCATTGCTTCATCAACTGTGATGCGCTCTTGAGGTCCCATTACCGTTTTGCCAGACAGACCAATTCTGTTTACAGCAGCCCAAACTAACCCTAGTGGTTGCGCTGGTGCCATTGGTGAATCTGAGTGCAATGATAAAATACCACCCGCATCGATGAATGAACGTCCACGCGCCATCACTTCTGCACGCTCTTGACCGATACCTTGTTCAGAGTAAAGCTCAGCCAGAATATGTGTGTAGTAAGGGTTTACACTAAAGTTTGCGCCAAGTTCAACGGCTTTAGGGATGTCGTCTTTATCGGTAATACCTAGGTGATGGAAGCTGGTTCTGTGATCGTCTCTGCTTTTTTCTTTGTTGAGCTTGTCGACAATGTTCAATGCAGTCTCAAAGCCTAGATCACCATTGGCATGGATAACAATCGTGTAGTCGTCTTCCCAGTAGGGGCGCATACTTGCTTCAAGATCTTTAGGCTCTTGCAACCATTCACCTGAGTGACCATCGGTGTAACCATCTTTAAGTTGCATTAACTGGCTGTACATTGCGCCGTCTGCAAACAACTTAACGAATTTAGGTAGCCATTTGATCTGTTCGCCTTGATAAGACGGGTGCTGAGTCAAACCTTCGGCAATCGCTTTACCTTTGGCAGGGTCGTTTTCTGCCATCATGTAGGTAAAGTTACCAGCTGGCATTAACCAGTAATCCATTGGGAAGTTACCGTCTTCAAGAATGTCGACTACTTGTTCGAACATCTCTGGTGTTGCAACAACACCTGGGTCAATCGCGGTAGTGATACCACCAGAGTGGATGTAATCTTTGGTTCGCTCCATCCCCGTTGCAAAAATGCCGCTATTTACCCAGAAGCTCATTACATCATTGAGAAGGATTTTAGCTCCAGCTTCATAAGCATGGCCTCGTTCCCAGTCTAGCTGATCGTAGTTATAGCCTTCGCCAGTCCAGTCTTCTTCAGACCAACCTAGCATTTCCATCGCTGCATCGTTGAAGAACAATTCGTGGAAGCTACGATGCCAAATGATAATTGGTCGGTCTTCAGAAATGTTATTCAGCAACTCGCGGCTCATTTCATTGCCGTGGAAGTAGTGATGGTAGCCCCAGCTTACCAATGGTTCGCCTTCTGCCAGTTCACTTTCTAACTCTGTTAAACGGGCTAAGTAGTTATCATGGCCTATTACGCCTTCAACGTTGCCCCACGGTAAATCCCAATCAGCAGGAGTAATAAAGTCTGCGCCGATCAATAACGCCATCAGCCAAAGGTGAACGTGAGGTTCAACGAAGCCCGGTGTAAGAACGCGATCTTCAAATGATTTATCAATCGTAAAACCATCTTTAGATTGGTACTTAGTGGTAAGTGTTTTTTGATCGCCAAGGTCGAGGATTTTACCGTCTTGGACTGCGATAGCGTCTACGTTGCTATGATCGTGATCTGAAAGAGTAATGATGTCGTTCGATACATAGAGCGTGATAGGGCTAGTAGAGGTTTCGGCGAAAGCAGGTGTGGCGACTAGGCCAGCAATAACCGTTGAGAGAAGTAGCTTTTTCATAATGGATCCTATTGCTCTCAACTAACGACCTTGTTTTATGAGAGGATTCAGTCGACCATCGCGCTTTGGAAAATCAATCTTCCTGTGAGCGCTTAGAAAGTCAGTTCTTTGTATTCACGGATAAGTGATAAGAAAAGAGAGGCGGTAAACCCATAATTAGCAATGCGTAACTCTGTTCAAATAAGTGTGTATAGCTAACTTCTGGGCTTACTGCCAATACATAGAGAAGCGAATTTTATCGTTCAAATACAGAGTGAAAACTCTCTTCGCCTCACATTTGTTGCTAATTTAGCAGTGTTATTACGTTTCTAATAACGCATAATGATGGGTAAAACCAAACATTAATAATCTAAGGCGGTGGGGATGTTTTCTTATGAACACTTAAACTCATTCTGTGCGACGTATGACGAACAGAGCTATAGCAAGGCTGCGAGATTCCTTGGTAAAGATAGAACAACCATTCGAGAACAAGTGAAAGCGTTAGAAGACAGCTATCGAACCATTTTATTTACGATTGAAGGAAAAA
This sequence comes from Vibrio sp. 10N.222.48.A3, assembly GCF_041475345.1. Classification (NCBI taxonomy): domain Bacteria; kingdom Pseudomonadati; phylum Pseudomonadota; class Gammaproteobacteria; order Vibrionales; family Vibrionaceae; genus Vibrio; species Vibrio sp. 10N.222.48.A3. Next base: position 5,207 of record NZ_JBFRVX010000377.1, read on the forward strand.
AGGCGGTACCAACCAGCTTTGCACGTTCTATTTATAAGCAGTCAAAATTGTTGGTGCAAAACAGTGAGCGATTGCATCTAAGAATGATGAATGCTTACC
>NZ_JBFRVX010000378.1:0-815 GCF_041475345.1 Vibrio sp. 10N.222.48.A3
GTTCCTAGATCCGAATACCTTCTCGGAAGATGGCACCACATCACTGGGTTCGGTGTCGTTTTCTAAAGACTACGTTTAGTAGCGTACAGTATTTCCGAGGGCGGAAGCGACTGGCGTAAGATCTTTGTGATTGATACTGAGACTAAACAGCAGCTTGAAGCCGAAATCACCGACGCTAAATTTACCGGCATTTCTTGGTTGGATAATCGTGGCTTTTATTACTCTAGTTACGATAAGCCAGACGGTAGCCAGCTTTCTGCACGTACCGAACAGCACAAACTTTACTTCCATGAGTTGGGTACCGAGCAAGCTAGCGACAAAGTGATTTTTGGTGAGAACAACACCGAGCAGCACCGCTATGTGTCGGGTTACACCACCGAAGACGACCGTTACTTGATTATTCTAGGGCGAGAGTCGACATCGGGTAACAGACTGTTCTATATCGATTTAAATTCACCAGTACAACAGCTGAATACGTTGATTGATCATGTGGATAGCGATACTTACCTCATTGATAACCAAGACGAAGTCTTCATCTTATACACCAACCTCGATGCGCCAAACGGCAAGGTGGTGAGCTTTGATACTCGCGATGGGAAATGGCTCGAAATCATCCCTGAAAAGCCACAGCCATTGGATATCAGCACGGGCGGTGGCTACTTGTTTGCCCACTACATGGTCGATGTGGTGTCTAAGATTGAGCAGTTGGATTACCAAGGTAATCGAGTTCGTGACATTCATTTGCCTGGGCTGGGAACGGCCAGTGGCTTAGGTGGAAAAAACGAGCAAACTCAGCTTTATTACACCTTTACCAA
>NZ_JBFRVX010000379.1:0-7089 GCF_041475345.1 Vibrio sp. 10N.222.48.A3
GTAGTGGTCGAGCGTAAAGTCAATACTTGTGAAAGAAGAACTGAATAAGTTATTCCCTGTTTTGAATGAAGCTAGCACTGTCCAAATCACTGGTCCAAGTACTAATAATGCGTTGGCAATGAGAAATAGGTACACGACTAGGGTGCCTATTTTTCCAATGTATTTGTCCATGTTAATTAACTTATTCGTACTATTTAAATTAGCCATGTTACATACCTACATCGTCTTTGAATGACTTCATGCGGCTGAATTGCCATATCGCAATACCAGACAAGAACAAGAAGATAATGATTGAGATAACCGAAGCGATTTGATACTGCTGGAAGTCGAGCGTGAGCTTGTAAATCCAAGTGATCAAAATGTCGGTATGTCCTGCGAATCGATATTCAGGGTTGATAGGACCCCCTTCGGTTAACAGGTAAATCGCCCCAAAGTTATTGAAGTTATGGGCAAAGGTCATGACCAACGATGGGGCCACTTGGTGCAACACCATAGGCAGGGTGATTTCTTTAAATTGCTGGAACTTGCTTGCACCATCGACTTCACTGGCTTCATAAAGTTCGCTTGAAATGTTAGTCAGTGCCCCTGCAATAAGCAGCATAAAGTAAGGTGCGCCAACCCAAACACTCACCGCGATAACGGTAATTTTTGCGGTGAAAGGGTCTGATAAGAAGGCAATCGAATCAAAGCCCCACGAGTTTAACGTTGCGTTGACTGGTCCAATACCATTCAGTAGCAAGCGGAACATCAATAAGGTCACGAAAGCAGGAATGGCATAAGGGAGAATAAAGATAAAGCGCCATGCTTTTTTTGCTTTAATGTTTCGATTTTGTAGCGCAAGCGCCAGTAAAAAACCAAACCCACAAGTACATATGGTGGCAAAAAATGCCCACAGAACCGTCCAAGAAGCGACACCGAAGAAAGTGCTCGACCATATTTTCAGTTCAAATAGTGAAACAAAGTTTTTAAACCCCACCCAATCTACAAGGTTTCTTGGTGGGATATGATGAGGTGCCGAATAGTTAGTGAAAGAGACGAGTACCGTAATTATGATTGGTAAAATAATGAATGCGATACTGGCAATAAAAGCTGGCGATAGCATGATGAACGCGAACTTTTGGTCGTAAATGTCTTTAAATTGTTCTCGAAGGTTCAGTCGTGACTTAAGGCTGACTTTTGCATCTTGGACATTAGCGATGTACAGACAGATGAATAAGAAGCTGTAGAGTAGGGCTATGACCCCTTCGACCAACATAAAGACCGAGTTATCGCCCTGTAATATTTTAAAGCCTTCACGAACTTGAGCGACATCTCCTAAAGTGACTAAGCCTTTTAGCGAGGCCAACAGCTCCGGGAGAATCAACAATGTGATTAGCTGCATGGCTAAAAATACACCGCCTTTTATCCAATGACCTTTTACGATCTGTGTACTCCCCATAATAAGGAGTGAAGCGGGCATTCGCGATGCCGGCTGATTCTCTGTTAACAACATTGTTTATCTCTATTGTTTAGGTTGTCGTTATGTATTCGTTTTCTGGTCACGCCCTGAACTAGCGCTGTGGCTTTATGACACAGCGCATGAGCTAAGTCGCTTGTAAGTCGCGACGGGAGTTCAGAGGTTACTCTTGTAATTCTATTTGTTCTTCGATGATCGAAAGCGCACGGTCAAGAACAGAACTCGCAGGTTTATCGTTTACCCAGTAGTCTGTAATAGCACTGGCCATTGGTGACCAAATGAAGCCCATTTCAGGAATCGATGGCATTGCGTCTGAGTAGAAACCTTGCGTAATAATGGCGTAAGTGGCTTCATCGGCATCAACAATGATCTCTTCCATAACTGACTGGATCGGAGGGAGTGCTCTTGACATCTCATAGCGTTTTTTCAGCATCGCGTCGGAAGTAAGGTAGTCAGCAAATAATTGTGCGGCTTTCGGATACTCAGTGTAAGAAGACACAACCGCAAGACGAACAGTTGCAAAAGTGCGTGGTTGTTGGCCTGCTAATTTAGGCATAGGTACAACACCAAGATTTATCCCTGATTCTTGATACCCTTCGATTGCCCAAGGGCCGTCGATAATAGCGGCGACTTTTCCTTCATTAAATAAGCCACGACGTACTTGCGGGTTGCGCATATCAACTGGATTTGAATTGTTGGCCACTTGCAGGGTTTTCATTGCTTCTAAGCCTTGTTGGGCTTTTTCAGAATTGATGCCGATGTCTTTTGCATCGGTACCGTTATTACCAAATTCGTATGCGCCGTAAAGCGTGACAAACATACGAGACTCGTAATAGTTCTGTATGTCCCAAAGCAGTGCGTATTTATGCTCTTGCTTATTGTTGAAAGTTTTTGAAAATTCAATAATTTCTTCAAAAGTTTCAGGTGCTTTAGTCAGTAAATCTTTATTGTAGAACAGAGCGGTAGTGGCGAAGCTAACTGGGAAGCCATAGCTCACCCCTTCAGCTTGAGACGCATTAATCGCATTTGGCATAAAAGTATTCGAGATACGTTCGGCAGATACCAGATTCTCCATCGCCCCACCTGCCACGACTAATCGCCCCAATAAGTCATGTTCAATCTCGACTACATCTGCCACGCGAGCAGAGCCGCCATCCTGAATCAAACGAGAAGCGGCATCGATAGGCGCTAACCCACGGAATGAAAAATCAATATCGTATCCTAACTCCTTATTAAAGGACTGAGCGGCGTACTCCATGTAGTCGAGTGTTGTTTTGTCGGTCCAGATTAACAACTCAGCCCCATTTTCTGGCTGAATTGTGTCTGCGTTTGCATCTGCTGCAGCCGTTAATGTACTGGTCGTTAACGTTGCCGCCATTAAGGCTGCCGCGAATAGATTCTTTTTCATTCCTGAATTTTTCATACTGACACCGCGCTATTTAAAATCATAGTAGTCGTTCGTTAAGTACTACTATGTTATGTCTCGCCGACAATATGTCAACATTACCTGGTTAAAATACCAGCGTATTTGTGACAGTTATCACCTTCTGTTTGTGCTTTTTACATCTGGTAGCTATAGGGTTTTATGTCTTGTTTATTGGGGGTTTTAAACGGTGCTTTGTTCATTTTGATACTTAGATTAATGAAAAGCCTACCGTTTGTGATGGTGATCAATAATCTCCGCAGTCAAGGGTGATTGATCTCTCATTTCTAAATTCAATAGGAAGCAAAACATTTATAATTCTAGAACAATAAATAGGCGTTCATTACGGACGACTATGTTTTTCTGGTTAAATGTTGCGAAATCAGCAAGCCTATCAAGAGACACAGTGGATAGATAAAGAGAAACAGTGAACAAAAATAACCCTACAAATAACAACAAATGATTCAGTGAAGAATCAATAAGGAATGACCGTGAAAAAAACATTATTGTCTGTAGTGATCACCAACACTCTACTTATTAGTGCTGGCGCTTCGGCTGCTGATGACCGAACTATGTCTCCAAGTGATATCTTTTTTTATGACGCTTTAAAATTTGGTGGGCATGTTGGAACATCGATTGAAGTCGAAGAGAAAAACATCACTGATTTTGCATCATGGGGTGGTGGCAAGTCTAAAGAGCGTACAACGACTCATGAAGTGTTTAACGTCTTCTATAACAACGCTGCGTGGAATGCGACCGCACTTTACGCGTTCAAACTTGAAAATCGTAAGAAAAAGAAAGGCGCATACGCAGAAACAGAAAATGGATATAAGCACTTATTATCATTAAATAAAAGTTTTCAGCTAGGAAATGGTTGGGGAACGGGCTTGATCTATGAGTTGGAATATACAAAGGGTGATATTGTTACTTCTGCGAAAGTAGACGGCTTGAAAACCACGAAAGCTGAGCACAGTATTCGTCCATACCTTACGTACTGGAATAATGAATATTCAGCGGGCTTCTATTCAAACCTAGAGTACCTATACAACGATTCAGATAAGAGTGCTTGGGGTTCTCGTGAAGAGGAAGGTTACAGCCTCTTATTTAAACCTTACAAGCGCTTTGGTCAGTGGGAAGTTGCAGCTGAGCTCTACTATCAAGTTAAAGAAAATAAAGCGAAAACCGGAAACGGTTCACTCAATGAAGCCAGCGATTTCACCGAGATGTATATTGAACCAATCGTTCAGTACAGCTTTGAAGAAGCCGGCACTATGTACGTTCGTGCTCGTATTGGTGAAAACGAAACGAAACATACAGACGGTTGGGCAAAGAACGAAACTTTCTTCAAAGATATTCGTAAGGCAACTTTAGGCTATGAGCAAGCAATTGGCGACGATTGGTTGGTAAAAGGCGAACTTGAGTGGGCTAAAGACACAGAGACCTTCTCTAAGCTGAAAGGCGAAGAGAAAACTGTAGAACAAGAAACAATGTACCTACAAGCGCTTTACCGCTTCTAAGTGGTATTAATCACAACTCAAATGACAGAGTAATATTATGATCAAAGTTTCAGATATCGCCCAAATCGTTGGTGGAAAAATTGAAGGTGATAACACGGTAGAAATATCGAAGATTCGCCCAGTTTCCAGCGTAGAAGAGGGCGGCTTAGCCATTGTCTTTGCTAAAGCCGATTTAAAAGGGCTATCTGAAACTTTGGCTGATGTCATTGTTGGGCCAGAAGCCGTTTTACAGACTAAAGCAAAAACAAAAATCGTGATTGAGAAGCTCGAAGCTGAGAAGCTCAATCAACTAATGCGTCATTATAAAGTTCAAAAATATCAATTATTTGATCAAGGGAATACATCAGATACTCCCGATGTTTATATCGGAAAGCATTGTCAAATAGGTGAAGGTTGCCATTTCATGCCCGGTGTTAAAATCATGAACGGTGTAACAATCGGCAATAACGTTGCAATTCATGCCAATACAGTCATCAAAGAAGGCACTGTGATTGGTAACAATGTCACCATTGACTCTAACAACTCCATTGGTAATTACAGCTTCGAATACATGACCGGGCACAACACCCGTTATGAACGCGTGGAAAGTGTGGGTCGAGTGATCATTGGTGATGAAGTTGAAATTGGCTGTAATAACACCATCGACAGAGGCACTTTAGGCGACACCGTTATTGGTCGTGGAACCAAAATAGATAACCTAGTGCAAATAGGGCATGACTGCAAAATAGGTCAGCATTGTTTACTGGTATCTCAGGCTGGTTTTGCGGGCCACACTACTTTGGAAGATCATGTCATTGTACATGGTCAAGCCGGTACCGCAGGGCATCTTACTATCGGGAAAAACTCCGTTATTAAAGCCAAATCAGGTGTGAGCCACTCTTTCCCTGCCAATAGTGATCTGTTCGGTTATCCGGCGAAAGATGCACGTTCTTATTATAAAAACTTAGCCGTATTGAACAAATTAACTCATCAAAAAAACAGTAACCCCCGTCCAAACTCTAAATCGTTAGAACTTGATACAGACAAAAGATCGGTGGTACCGAAAAAGAGCTTAATAGCGAGACTATTTCGTTTATAGGTTGCCGAAGCGAGAGCTTTAAAAAATTAAAGCCCTAACTCGCGATGACTAAAACGGAATAGAACCCTACATATATAAAAAATAATAAGGAAATGACAATGAAACGTACTCTACTTGTAGCCGCACTTTTATCTTCAGCGTTAATGGGCTGTGCGAGCACAGCTGACACGCCAGCAGCTGATCAAATGAAAGCAACAGGTCCTTTCGCCGATTGTAATCTCGCCACGGTGGAAGATCGCGGGCCAATTCGTCCTTCACTTTATGTTATAGGCACTTTCCCTGATGGTCAGTGGATCCACATGGAAAACCGTCAAATGTCGCATAAAGGCAAAGGTATTTACCAAGTGGTAAGCGAAGAAAAAGCGGGCAACGTAAGTTTGCAGTTCGCAACGATGGGCTGGTCTCCACAATTTACCGCAGCTGGCATGTCGATGACGGCAGGTTATGAGAAAGCACTAAAACGCGGTGGCTTTGCAAAAAACACAACCGTTAATATTCCAGAGGATGGCAAATATTTATGGAGTGTTGAAATTAACGAAGATAAGAAGCCAGTTCGTGCATTGGTTAAAGCGTGTAAATAAGCGATGTAGCCAACCGATGTAGCACCGACATAACCCACTCTATATCACCATTTATAACCACGCTGTATAACACCGTTTATAAACTCGTGGTTGACGCAGTGATACAGATGAAAGGTGCTCTGAATATCAGAGTACCTATGTTTTAAACATAAACCCTAAATGATTAACGTTTACGTCTTTTTAGCCAGTAACTTGAGAGCTCCAGTCACTGGCTAAAAAGATTTTTACCTATCAAGATTTAACCCGTATTCGGAGTTTCAAATGGCAACAGTTAACCTGCGTAAAGTAGAAAAACAGTACGATAATGGTTTTAAAGCCGTACACGGAATTGACTTAGATATTCACGAAGGTGAGTTCATGGTATTTGTTGGGCCGTCTGGTTGCGCCAAATCTACCACATTACGAATGATTGCTGGCTTAGAAGATATCTCAGCAGGGGAAGTGCGTATTGGCGATAGAGTGGTGAATGATTTAGCGCCTAAAGAGCGTGGTATTGCCATGGTATTCCAAAACTATGCGTTGTACCCACACAAAACGGTCTTCGATAATATGGCCTTTGGTTTGAAAATGCAAAAGCGACCAAAAGAAGAGATCAAACAACGCGTAGAAGATGCCGCTGAAAAACTAGAAATTACTGATCTCCTGTATCGTAAGCCTAAAGAAATGTCGGGTGGTCAGCGTCAGCGTGTCGCGGTGGGACGAGCCATTGTTCGTAAACCGGACGTATTCTTATTTGATGAGCCTCTATCCAACCTTGATGCCAAACTACGTGTTTCGATGCGTGTGAAAATCGCACAACTACACAAGTCTCTTAAAGATGAAGGTAACCCTGCGACCATGATTTATGTCACGCACGATCAAACGGAAGCTTTAACTTTAGGCGACCGAATTTGTGTATTAAATCAAGGTAACATTATGCAAGTGGACACGCCGACCAACTTGTACAACGCACCACAGAACAAGTTTGTGGCGGGTTTTATCGGCTCCCCAGCCATGAATTTAGTGAACACAACCCTACGCAAGTTAGGTGATGA
>NZ_JBFRVX010000380.1:0-2449 GCF_041475345.1 Vibrio sp. 10N.222.48.A3
ATCAGGCCGCTATTGATGGGTTGTTGAGCCATCTACTTGGGTATGAAGACATTGTCTTAGCTTCACGCAATATCTACGGCGGTTCTTACCAACTGTTGGAAGATTGGTTTGGCAAGCCTTCGAACCTGAATGTCGCGGTAGAGTGGGTGGATGGTTACTCCGGGGATGAGTTTGCGACGCGACTTGATGAGGTTGCCGATAAATACGCGGATCGAATCGCTGCGGGTAAGAAAATCTACGTCTACCTAGAGTCACCGTGTAACCCGCATGGATACGTGTTAGATGTTGCTAGTATCAGTAAAGCAGGTCACTCTCGTGGTTGGGATGTGATTGTTGACTCGACAGTGGGGACTCCATTGTTGCATCCAGTACTAAAACGCGATGATGTGATGGAAAGGCCTGATTATGTGATTCACTCCTACACCAAAGAACTGGCGGGTTCTGGTACCACAACAGCTGGGGTTGTGATTGGCCGCAACGAGACCATGTTTGTTCCAAAAGGAGAAGAGGTCACTTGCACTAAGCCTAACGGTGATGAAGCCACAATCCCATGGAACGAAACGTTGTTTTGGAATGTGTATTACATCAAAGGCGCATTCTTAGATGCAGACAAAGCGTTTGAAGTGCTCAATGGCATAAAAACCTATGAGATGCGTGTGGTGCAGAAAACCATCAACACTCTGACGCTCGCGAAGATCTTCGACGCTCACCCTGACATCAATGTGTCGTGTCCAGCTTTGCCAGAAAGCGATAACTATGAACACTGCCAGAACAACATGTACTTGGGTTTACCAGCGGCGCTTTTCACAATCGATATGGAAGGTAACGGCGACCGTGAACCAATCAATCGAGATGGGTTTAAACAGTTCTTCGACATGCTTGAGCCAGCAATCGGCATGCAAGTGAGCTTAGGGCAAACCAACACCGTGGCCTTATGCCCAGCACTGACCACGCACTCAGAGCTCAGCGATGAAGCGTTAAATGAAGCAGGCATCAAGCCAACCACAATGCGTATCTCTATCGGCTTGGAAGATCCGCGAATGTTCATCGCTCACATTATCGAGGCCGCTAAATTGTCGATTGACCGCAAACACGCAGACTTCTCATCGAGTTTCCCGAGTGGTGAGAGTATCGATGAAATCTATATGCAAACCTATATGGATGTACACCAGAGGTTTGTGAAGAGCTTGCCGAAGTTCAGTCAGCTTACTCAGTAACTTAGGTCAGTAAGGAAAGTTAACAAGAGAAGTCAGTGAAGTAGGGTAGCTGTAAACGTTAAATGAAAAACGTAAGGCCTCGCGTGTGCGAGGCCTTTTGGGTTTCGGGTAATAACATAAACCAATCTAGAACAAATCTTAGAAAAATGCGTCGATGAATCACCTAATAGCCTTTAACTCGTAGAATATGGGTAATTTATTTCTTATAACATAAGGCAAATATGAGCGGAAAAAGTAGTTTTTTGGACAACACTGATGTGGAGCACTTTTTCCACTCAATGAAGCTGCAATTAACGTTGGCTAGGGTAACCAAACACATCGTTCTCGTTGGCTGACTCTCCAGTTTGAGTTTCTGCAATATCCCAATGCTCTACAATTTTCCCTTCGTTATTAAAGCGGAAGATATCAATGTAACCAACACCTAAATCGCCTTTTTTACCGAGGTCAATTTGCTTCGAATGAACAAGAACCATGTCACCCATTGCGATTGTTTTTGCTATCTCCGTTTTTAGCTTAGTCCCGTTACTGTTTAAGTAATCAAGGTAACCAACCAATGCTTTTCTACCATTTGGAACCTCTGGGTTGTGTTGAATATAGGTTTCGCTAGAAATATACTTTTTTAACGCACTTGTATCCGCTGGGTTTTCAAAGCTTTTCAACACAGCAATGGCTCTGCCTCGATTACGCTCGATGTCTTGAGTTGCATCATAGATATTCGCGTCTGGCCCTTGGTACATGGTGTTTTTGTTTTCAGATTTTTCCGGAACTTGTTGGTAGTGATCCCAATGCTCTACCAGCATGCCATTTTCTTCTCTCCAGATATCAACATAAACATATTCCGCACCGTCTGAAGTTGTCCAAACAGAGTGTATTGCGACATAAGGACCTTCTGCAATGGTACGGTAGATATCTACTTTCACGCCAGGATCAGCAGTTAACTCGCCAGCTACCGCTTTAATCAGTTCTGCTGGTCCATCGCCATAAGCGGTAGCGTGTTGGATGTAAGTGTCACCAACGTACTTTCCGAAGTTGTTCAAATTCCTATAAACCAGTACATCTTCATAGAAGCCTTCCGCTAGTTTAATGGATTGATTAGTTTGAGCATCAATGGTGCTTAGGTTAGCAAAGCTTGGGGCAGTAAATAGACAAACAGCCATTCCGATTGCAACAGATTTAATAGACATGATTCTTCCTTTTTAGGTTTGTTTTGTTTGAGCACCTGTATGTTAGCC
>NZ_JBFRVX010000381.1:0-7051 GCF_041475345.1 Vibrio sp. 10N.222.48.A3
GCAGCAGCAAAAGAAAAATGCTACGGCGTGGCAAAAGCTGGCCAAAATGATTGTGCAACCAAAACAAGTTCATGTGCGGGTACAGCAAAAGAAGACAACCAATCCGATGCATTCGTGGTCGTTCCTAAAGGACTATGTGGCAAATTATCAGGTGGTAATACTCAATCATCATAATTGAGCTGCTTAGTATGGTGAGCTGGCATTCAGCTCACCTCCACTTCTTGTTAGGAGAATCGTTGTGACTCAAACTCTTCACCCCAACGCAGGGGTTGGCCTTAGAACACCGCACTTGGACTTCTTTAGCCAAAATCCAGCCTTAGTAAGTTGGTTAGAAGTTCACAGCGAGAACTACTTCTTAGCTCAATCACCGCAACGCCAACAACTCAGAGAAATTCGTCACGCACACAACATCAGTTGTCACGGTGTTGGGTTGTCGCTAGGTTCTGTTGAGCGCATCAACCAACATCATCTTGTGCAATTAAAAGAGCTCATTGATGATATCGAACCCTTCTTAGTTTCTGATCATCTCAGTTGGAGTCAGGCAAGTGGTCATTACTTCAATGACTTGTTACCGCTGCCTTATACCGAAGAAGCGCTAGAGGTCTTTTGTCGCAATGTCATCGAGGTACAAGACAGCCTGCAACGCCCTATGCTGATTGAGAACCCATCGAGCTACCTTGCCTTCAAGCATTCAACCATCCCAGAGTGGGAGTTTTTAGCCGAGGTACAGAGGCGCACCGAGTGTCGTCTACTGCTCGATTTCAATAATATTTTTGTCTCATCTTTTAATCATGGCTTCAGCTGTGAAGAGTATCTAAGTGGAATACCGGCAGACAAAGTGGAAGAGATTCACTTGGCAGGTTTCACTAAGAAGAAACTCGAGCAAGGTGAGATCTGGATAGACACCCACAGTAAACCTGTCTGTGATGAAGTGTGGCAACTTTATACTCAGTGGATAGCAAAGCACAGCTCTCGCCATACCTTGATTGAGTGGGATCTAGATATCCCAGAGCCACAAGTCTTATTGGCTGAAGCAACCAAAGCCAGTGACATCTTGTATCAACACGACAAGTTCAATCAAAGGAGTCGCGCATCATGAGCTACTCCCTATCTGATGTTCAATCAGAGTTTGCTAACGCCCTACGCTACCAAAACAGTGGTGAGCATTGCGATATAGTGAGCGACCACTTTACTGATGAACAGCGCATCCAGATTTATCGCAATAACTTTGTGATTAGCTTGAGTGAGGTACTCGCTGCAACCTACCCACTTACCGAGATGTTAGTCGGCGAAGAGTGCTTCCAACAGATGGCTCGTCAACATGTCTTAAGTTATCCATTAACCTCTGGTGATGTCAGTGGTTACGGTGAACACTTTGAACAAACCATCCAAGCCTTTCCTGCGGTTATTGAGGCTGCACCTTACCTTTGCGAAGTGGCTATTTATGAATGGAACAAAGACAGCTTGATGAGAAGCGTTTCAGAATCAAAAGCCGACCAACGTCCTCTTGCTGGTTTAGCTGATGTGCCACCAGAGCAACAAGGCGCTTTAGTCTTTCATCTCAAAGATTCAATAACGCTCATTAATTCTAACTATACGATTATCGCGCTTGAACGCGCTATCTATCAGCAACAACTCGATGGGTTAGACATCAACCAACCTGAGTTTGGGGTGTTAATACGAGCCGATAATTCTCAGATTGATAGTCATCACTTGAGTGAAGAATGCCATCAGCTACTTCGCGAATTTCAATCAGGCCAAATGCTCGTAGCGATAGCCCCTTCATTACTACAACATCTGAATACTGTCATGGCGCTTAACGTCATCTCAGGCTTTTCAATCAATGCCGAATTGGAGACATAATATGGATAACAACACAGTCACAAACATGATGGCTCAATACGACAGTTTGATTGAGAAATCACAAGCACTCTTTGTTCCGGTGCTACTGCTATTTTGTCGCCTATGGGTAGCGTGGGTATTCTTTAATTCTGGCCTAACCAAGATAGCGACTTGGGATAGCACCCTTTACTTGTTTGAGTTGGAATACCAAGTGCCACTGTTACCTTGGGAGTTAGCCGCCTACATGGGCACCGCAGCTGAATTGATTCTGCCGGTATTCTTAGCGCTTGGTCTATTAACACGACCTATGGCAGCGGTGCTGTTCGTTTTCAATATCATTGCGGTTGTGTCTTACCCAGTGTTATGGGCGCAAGGCTTCTATGATCATCAGTTGTGGGGATTAATGATTCTTATCGTTGTCGTATGGGGCGCTGGGCCATTCTCACTTGATAGAATTTTGAAAGCGCAGTTTAGAGGTTAGAACGAACTTTCATTCGCACTAAATTGATATACCCCAAAATGCAAAAAACCACTCAATTGAGTGGTTTCTTTTTAACTGGGATAAACTACTTATTCAGAAAAGCTTGTAGCTCTTCAGCAGAGATACCTTGCTCGGCTAGCTCTTTTGCTAGTAGCTGAACCTGCTCACCCTTACGAGACTCTACCACACGCTGAAATTGGTAAATGATGTCTCGCAAAGTATCGATTGGAACTTGTTTTGCCGCACTGCGAATACGCTCTTCACTTTGGTTGCCTAGCTCTTTAAGCAATTTACCAAACATGACCTTTTCAGGTGCATCTTCCATTTGTTCTAAGACGCGCGCCATTTCGTAGGTTGTTAATGACATTACAGTATTTTCCGTTGGGGACTAACGTTTCAATGAGTGACAAATATACCATGTTTTAACGTTTCGCAAACCGCCATTTGTATATTTTGTCACCCTTGAGACTTACGCCTTAGCAAACGTCGTGTGCCACGACTTGCCTGCTTTGCTCGCAAGCACTAACAACGCAGGAACAATAAGGAACATTTGCAGCGCAATCATCACTTGAGACGTTAAATCAAGGCGTTGCATGGTACCAACAAGCAGCCCTGAGCCACTCATTTGGAACAAGCCAAGCAGTGCAGCAGCTGTGCCCGCACGGTCACCGAAAGGTTCAAGAGCCTTACCAGCAGCAGCACCGAGAATCCAAGCAAAACCCACTGAAGACAAGAAGATTGGCAGCATGAATGCAATTGGGCTAGCGTGTTCTGCAAGCACTAACATAATCACGCCCGCTAAACCCAGCGTTGAGATACCAACGACCAGTGCTTTATAGGTACCAAAGCGGTCCATAAATTTAGGTGCAGTAAACGCTGCTGCAATGTTGATGGCCGCATTAACACCAAACCAGAAAGTAAACTCTTTCATGGTCAGGCCTAGGTTTTCCATCAACACAACCGGTGCAGAGGTGACATAAGCGAGAATCACTGCCATCGCCATCAGACACAAGGTTGCGTGGAAAAGGAATGATGGTGTTTTCAATACTGACCAGTATCGCTCAAGCTTGAACACCGCAACCTTTTCTGTCGCAGGGTTAGACTCTTTCATTTGGAAGAATAAGATAGTGCCAACAACGACTGCGAAGCCTGCCATAAAGCTAAAGTTCGAACGCCAACCAAATTGATGAGTTAACCAAGCGCCAAGAATCGGTGCTAGTGCAGGAATAAAGCAAATTGCACCATTGAGGTAACTGATCATACGGCCACTTTTCTCAGGACCAAATAGATCGCGAACCGTCGCAAAGGCTGCTACAGAAGTCGCACAAGCTCCTAAGCCTTGTAGCAGCCGAGCTATTAGCATCATATCAATCGATTGAGCTGCCCACGCCAAGCAAGCACTCAATGCATAGATACTAACACCTCCCAATGCAACGGTTCGACGTCCTAGCTTATCAGCCAAAGGGCCTGCAAATAATTGCCCGACACCCATGGCGAATAAAAACCAAGTAATCGTATCTTGTGCTAGTGCGTGTTCCACGTGAAACGCTGTTGAAATTTGTGGCAGAGCTGGAAGATAAATATCTATAGCCAGAGGGCTAAATAGAACCAGCATTGCCAATAAAGCAACCTGCAGTTTACTTGGGGTTGGAAGCGCGTTAGAAGGCACAAGATTCTCCGAATGAGTTAATTTAGGTGCATAATAACCAACTAAAGATATGAACAAAAATGGCATATACTCATTAGCATTATTCCAAATAGGAAACTCACATGAATATCGAGAAACTATCACGCCTCGACCTCAATCTATTGGTTTGCTTACAGGTGCTGATGGAAGAGCTGAGTGTCACTCGCACCGCACACCGATTATGCTTGAGCCAATCAGCCGTGAGTAAGTCGCTAGCCAAGCTTCGTGAACAATTTAATGACCCCCTTTTTACGCGAAGTGCTCATGGCCTACGACCAACACCGAAAGCTGTTTTCCTCAAGCCTCGGTTAGAAACGTTGATCAACCAACTTGATGTTCTCACTCAGCCTGAGACATTCATTCCCAACAACAGTGACCATAGTTTTCATATTGCTGCCGTTGAGAGTGTTTACCCGCTGATTCTTCCGCACTTCTTACCGGCGATATTTCGACAAGCACCTAAGGTCAATATCAACACCCATGCTTGGACAGAACAAACCTTTAAGAAGCTGCAGCTTGGCGAACTAGATATCGGACTCACTGGCAAAGACATCGACATCAACGATGCGCGTTTAACTATGCTGCCGCCAGACGACATTTGCGAACAAGAGATCTACCGCGACGCACAGATGTGTGTGCTAAGACGCAACCACCCCGCTCTGAATGGTAAATGGGATTTGGAAATCTACCTTGCGCAGCGTCATGTACAAGTAAGGTGTGATGGTAACGACCGCTGGCTGCTCGACTACAAACTGGCTGATCTTGGTCACCAACGTGATATCGCTATTTCTGTTCCAGACTTCAATAGCGCTGCAAGCCTATGTACCTACACCGACTTTGTGTTTACCGCACCAAGCCATTTTACTTACCTCGTCGCTAAGCAACTCGACTTAGTGGTTGTTCCTTTACCAATGGAGTTCCCACCGATGGCATACACTTTGTTTTGGCACCGTGACAGAGAAAATGACCCAGCCTTAACTTGGTTGCGAGATATCATCAAAGAAAAAACTCTGCACCTTAGATAAAAATGGCGTACAGCGTTTGCAGCAAACGAACAAAAGCGCTAGCTTATTGACCTAATAAGTCCCCTCGCATGTATATCGACTGTGAGTGTTAACAAGGACCCTAACAATAAGGATAAACACAGATGCACAATATCACTGCTGAACGCGTTGCTGCGGTTCGAGCTTGGCTTGAAACAAACAACCTAGATGCCGTTATCATTCCACATGAAGACGAATATCTAGGTGAATACGTTCCCGCTCATAACGAGCGACTTCACTGGTTAACAGGTTTCACTGGCTCTGCAGGTGCCACTGTTATCACTCGTGAAACTGCTGCTATTTTTGTAGATGGTCGCTACACCGTTCAGGTTCGTAAGCAGGTACCAGCAGAGTTATTTGAGTATCGCCACCTTATTGAAGAACCGACTTTAGATTGGATCATCAATTCATTGCCACAAGGCAGTAAGGTTGCATTCGACCCACGCATGCACACCGCTGCTTGGTTGAAAGGCGCACAAGCAAAACTAGCGGAGAAAGTTGAGCTAACAACGCTCCCAGCAAACCCAATTGATGAGCTTTGGTCTGATCGCCCTGAGCCTGTCGTGTCTGATGTTCGCCTAATGGCAACAGACGCCGTTGGTCAATCAAGCGAGAGCAAACGCGCTGAAATTGCTGGCTTACTAAAAGCAAAAGGTGCGGACGCCGCTATCCTTACCGAGCTAGACTCAATCTGTTGGTTGCTTAACATTCGTGGCTTGGACGTATCTCGCCTACCTGTTGTGTTATCCAACGCGATCATTCACGCCGATGAAAGCGTCGATTTCTTCCTAGACCCAGCACGCATCCCGGCTGGCTTTGAAGCGCACGTTGGTAATGGTATTCGCGTTTCTCACCCATCAGAGCTTGAAGCGCGCCTTCAATCTTTAGAAAGCAAAAACGTATCTGTCGATTCAGGCACAAGTAATGCTTGGTATACGCTTGTTCTTCAAAACGCTGGCGCTCATCTCATTGAAGCAGCAGACCCATGTCTAATGCCAAAAGCCGCTAAAAACGATACTGAAATTGCCGGCATGAAGGCGTGTCACATTCGTGATGGTGTTGCGATGGTGAAATTCCTATCTTGGATTGATGCAGAAGTCGCGCAAGGTAACCTACACAACGAAGCGGTATTGGCTGACAAAGTACAATCATTCCGCGAGCAAGACCCGACGCTGATGGATCTAAGTTTTGACACCATTTCTGCGGCTGGCGGCAACGCAGCAATGTGTCACTACAACCATGAGAACCAACCTGAACCTGGTCAGCTAGAACTGAATACTCTGTACCTAGTCGATTCAGGCGGTCAGTACTTAGATGGTACAACCGACATCACTCGTACTATCGCGATTGGCCAACCAAGCGACGAAATGATTCAGCAGTTCACATTAGCGCTTAAAGGTCACATCGGCATTGCACGTGCGCGTTTCCCACAGGGTACTCGTGGTTTCCAACTGGATATCCTAGCGCGTCAGCACTTATGGGCAGAAGGCTTCGATTACGATCATGGTACTGGTCACGGTGTTGGTCACTTCCTAAGTGTTCATGAAGGCCCACAAAGCATCTCTAAGAAGCTTATCGACGTACCTCTTGTTGAAGGCATGGTGTTATCAAACGAGCCGGGTTACTACCGTGCTGATGAGTTTGGTATCCGTATCGAGAACCTAGAATTGGTAGTTGAGCTTCCAACTCAAGGTGATTTCTCAGTACTAACGTTTGAGTCGCTAACTCGTTGCCCTATCGATAAGCGCAACATCAATGTTGATTTGCTAACACGACCTGAACTGGCGTGGCTGAACGACTACCATCAGAAGGTATGGAACGACGTTAGCCCATTAGTTGAAGGTGATACATTGGAATGGTTACGCCAATCGACAACTCCATTGGCTCACGCTTAATGCTTCGCTAAGCGCTTAACTGAACCAAAAAACTTGCTCGGTTAATAAGTTAAATAGCAAATAGCAAAACGGCTACCCAAGGGTATAATGCCGATCGTTTAAG
>NZ_JBFRVX010000382.1:0-4476 GCF_041475345.1 Vibrio sp. 10N.222.48.A3
GAAAGGCAATGTCGATGCCTTGGCGCAATATGTCGATGTCGCCATCAGCTGCCCTTAGCTTGAGTTGAATCTCTGGATACTGATTTAAAAATGGAACAACAAAAGGCTGTAGCACTGAGTTCAAGAACGCCTCAGGCGCCGCTACCGTTATAGAGCCTGCAGGTTCAGTATGGTCGGAGGTAGACAGCTCAACCGCTTGTTGCGCCGCATTAATCATGACCACGCTTTGGTCGTATACCAACTGGCCTGCTTGCGTGATGATCAATGTACGAGTGGTACGTTCAAACAGCTTTACTGAGAGTGCTTTTTCTAGACGTGTGATCAATTTACTCAACGCTGAGGGTGTCACCCCTAACTGCTTTGCTGCAGCGGTAAAGCTACCTTCGTTCACAACTAAGATAAACGAGGCGAGATCGGGAAGTAGGGCGATGAGTTTTGGGTTAATCATAAGTGTCCAGTAGGGCTAGTTGCAACGGTGAGCTTATTGACAATTGTGAGTGATCTCTTCTGATTTGTGAATCAATTTCATTAATCACTTGGCGTGATTGCTCTGATTGCTTGGCGTGTTTTGCTTTTCATCTCATCGGTTTTCATCTGTATAGCGGAGTTGCTGATGCACATTCTAAGAGAAGCGGATAATCATCACCATATCGTTCTGAGATGAAAAATAGAGATCTGATATGAAAGTGAAATTAGACACAAACGGAAGGGGATTTGACGTTAAAAAGAGCAGGTAAGACGCGTTTATGTGCCCTGTGTCACTGGGATGAACCATTATTCGTGCCTGCGATTCATTAATGTTTTTCCAACTAAAGGGATAATCGAGAAGGGGATGTTCAACTAGAATAGGGGTATAAGTTTTACAGTGTAAATGATCGAATTGAAATCGTTTACATCCCCTACATAATGCGGCGCGCGATGCTGCTGAATAATAATTAGGAAGGAATAGACAATGTCTTCTGCATTTTACCAACAGATTCAAACTCAAATCGAAGAAGTTAAAGAAGAAGGTCTTTACAAGTCTGAGCGCATTATCACTTCTGCACAAAAAGCAGCGGTTTCTATCTCGACTGGTGAAGAAGTACTAAACTTCTGTGCAAACAACTACTTAGGTCTTGCTAATCACCCAGCTCTTATCGAAGCAGCTAAAGATGGTATGGATCAGCACGGCTTTGGTATGGCTTCAGTACGTTTCATCTGTGGTACTCAAGACTCTCACAAAGAACTAGAGCAAAAGCTATCTACGTTCCTTGGTAAAGAAGACACTATCCTTTACACATCTTGCTTTGATGCAAACGCTGGCCTATTCGAAACGATTCTAGGCAAAGAAGACGCAATCATTTCTGATGCTCTAAACCACGCATCTATTATTGATGGTGTTCGTCTATGTAAAGCAATGCGCTTCCGTTACTCGAACAACAACATGGAAGAGCTAGAGCAACAACTTATCGCAGCTAAAGAAGCAGACGCTCGTCACACGCTTATCGTAACTGACGGTGTGTTCTCAATGGACGGCGTAGTCGCTAACCTTCCTGCTATCTGTGATCTTGCTGACAAGTACGGCGCACTAGTGATGGTTGATGACTCTCACGCAGTTGGCTTCATGGGTGAAAACGGCGCGGGTACTCACGAGTTCCATAACGTTGTTGACCGTATCGACATCATCACAGGTACGCTTGGTAAAGCAATGGGTGGCGCTTCAGGCGGTTACACTTCTGGTAAGAAAGAAGTAATCGACTGGTTACGTCAGCGTTCTCGTCCATACCTATTCTCTAACTCTGTTGCACCTGCAATCGTATCGGCGTCTATCCGCGTTCTAGATCTTCTAGCGGAATCTGGCGACCTACGCATTCAACTATGGGAAAACTCTGCTCACTTCCGTACTCGCATGGAAGCAGCTGGTTTCACTATGGGCGGTGCTGACCACGCAATCATCCCAATCATGCTGGGTGATGCAAAAGTTGCGGCTGAATTCGCAGAGCGCGCACTAGAGAAAGGCATCTACGTGGTAGGTTTCTCTTTCCCAGTAGTACCAAAAGGCGCAGCTCGTATCCGTACGCAAATGTCTGCTGCGCACTCTCGTGAGCAACTGGATCGCGCAATTGATGCGTTCATCCAAGTTGGTAAAGACATGGCTATCATCTAATTTTAAAGGGGTGCCTTTGCATCCTTTGATTAGATAGAACAACACCCAATAGAACATATAGATTTTTGATTCTCGCCTTACTGTTAGGCGAGATGAACTGGATAACATTATGAAAATTAAAGCACTTTCTAAGCTTAAGCCTGAAGAAGGCATCTGGATGACCGAGGTTGAAAAACCTGAAATGGGTCATAATGATCTTCTTATTCGTATTAAGAAAACTGCAATTTGTGGTACAGACGTACATATCTACAACTGGGATGAGTGGTCACAAAACACAATTCCAGTACCTATGGTGGTAGGTCACGAATACGTGGGTGAAGTTGTTGGCATCGGCCAAGAAGTTCGTGGTTTTGAAATCGGCGACCGTGTATCTGGCGAAGGTCACATCACATGTGGTCACTGTCGTAACTGCCGTGGCGGCCGTACTCACCTTTGTCGTAACACAACAGGTGTAGGTGTAAACCGCACTGGTGCGTTCTCTGAGTTCCTTGTGATCCCTGCGTTCAACGCATTTAAGATCCCTGCAGAAATCTCTGACGATCTAGCATCAATCTTTGACCCGTTTGGTAACGCAGTACACACAGCGCTTTCTTTCGACCTAGTAGGCGAAGACGTGCTAATTACTGGTGCTGGTCCAATCGGTATCATGGCTGCTGCTGTTGCTAAGCACGTTGGTGCTCGTCACGTTGTAATTACTGACGTAAATGAATACCGTCTAGACCTTGCTCGTCAAATGGGTGTGACTCGCGCAGTAAACGTGATGGAAGAGAAGCTTGAAGACGTAATGTCGGATCTTGGCATGACTGAGGGCTTCGATGTAGGTCTAGAAATGTCTGGTAACCCATCTGCGTTCAACAGCATGCTGACTAACATGAACCACGGCGGTAAGATCTCTCTACTAGGTATTCCACCATCAGACATGGCGGTAGACTGGAACCAAGTAATCTTCAAAGGCTTGGTTATCAAAGGTATCTACGGCCGTGAGATGTTCGAAACTTGGTACAAGATGGCTTCTTTGATTCAGTCAGGTTTAGACCTATCACCAATCATTACTCATCACTTTAAAATTGATGATTTCCAAGCTGGCTTCGATGCTATGCGTAGTGGGCTTTCTGGCAAGGTTATTCTTGATTGGGAATAGAAAAATTAGGCTCTAAATAGCAAAAGGCGACAGTGAAAACTGTCGCCTTTTTTACGAATAAAACCGCTAAATAACGGTAGATTACAGTGTCTGCCGCCACTTTGTCGCCATTAATTCTCTAATGGATTGAGGTGGACAGCTTGTATCAAATGTTCTGGAGCAAAATGAGAATACGCCATTGTCTGCTCGATCTTAGTATGGCCAAGAATACGCTGTAACACCAAGATATCCCCTTTGTTCATCATAAAATGCGAAGCAAAGGTATGCCGTAGAACATGCGTTGCTTGCCCACTCGGTACGTGCTCTGGTAAAGCTCTTTTAATGTAGCGCCAGGCGTCCTTGTAACTCGTGTTAAAAATTTCATGGTCGCTCACGGCGATATCTAAGATCTCTTGATATAAAGCTGGGGAGATGGGCACACTTCGATTCCTCTTACCTTTTGTCTCGGTGTAAGTCAGTTTAAATTCAGCTGCCTGTGAACGGGTAAGAGTTAGAGCTTCACTTATACGGGCACCGGTGGCTAAGCAAATCTTAGAAATTACAATGAGCTGTGGAATCGAGACTGTAATGACTCGGTTGAAATTTTTCAGGTTAACTAAGAACTCTTCAATTTGTGGCTTGGTTAGATATGCTAGGTTCTTCTCACTTGTTTTGATTGTTTCGATAGCTTCAAGTGGATTGGGGTATTTCCATTGATTGTATTTAATCAGTTTCTTGAACATTCCCTTTAGATAAATCAATTCCGTGTTATGTGTTGTTGGTGAAATCTTAATAGATTTATTTTTGCCACGGTAGGGTATTCGCGCTGCACGATAGTCTAAATAGTCTCGTTCTTTAAAGTGGGAGGCAATTGGATTCCCTAATTCTTCAATTGTCTTGGCTATTAGCCCCCGAGCTTGTTTACCCGATTTCAACGTATGACCGTGTATGGTCCACCAAGCGTCTAACAGTTCGCTCATTCTACGGTGATCGGGTTTACTTCCCATCCATGGCTTATCGTCAATCTCCTTCATCGTGTGAAGCTCAAAAGCCTTTGCTTCTCCCTTAGTCGTAAACTTTTTACGAACACGTTTCCCCATTCGCCCATTCGGGTAACATTCGCAGAGCCAAGGTTTGGTAGAACCATCTTTTAAATTGCGGATAGACATAATAAAGCCTAAAATTACTGTATATAAAAACAGTTTAATTG
>NZ_JBFRVX010000383.1:0-930 GCF_041475345.1 Vibrio sp. 10N.222.48.A3
GCGTCATCACTCGCGACCAATTTGATCTGCTTGCTGTTGCTATCAACACAGGTACCAACCTACCTTCTGTTGCTACGCCAAACGGCCAAGCTGCATTCCTATTCCTATTAACGTCAGCACTTGCTCCGTTAATTCGACTGTCTTACGGCCGCATGGTCATCATGGCTTTGCCATATACTCTCGTATTAGCACTTGTTGGCCTTGCCGGTATTGTGTTCTTCGTAGAACCGATGACAGCATGGTTCTATGATGCAGGTTGGATCATTCACCGTACGGGTGAAGTGGTAGCTCCAGTTATCTCCGGTGGCCACTAACCCGGATTTCTATCGCTAAACACAATAGGTGCATCTAACTAATCAAAAATATTAGTTGATTAGGAAACTTATCCAAGATAAAAAGCTCTGAGTAATCAGGGCTTTTTTATTTTATTGACAGGATTAAATTCGTGAACTTTTTTGCAATGCTCAAAGACTTCTCTAAGGGACGTTTATCTTGGCTTTTACTGCTGGCTTTTATTGTCTTTTTTGAAGCATGTGCTCTTTTCTTTCAGCACGTGATGATGCTTGGCCCTTGCGTAATGTGTATCTACGAGCGCGTTGCTATGCTCGCTATCGGCATCGCAGCAATGATTGGTGCTATTGCCCCGCATAATCCGATTTCACGTTGGCTAGGTCTACTTGGTTGGGGGTTAGGTGCGTATAAAGGGTTGATGCTTGCTTTAGAGCACGTTGACTACCAGTTTAACCCGTCTCCTTTCGCTACCTGTGACCTGTTCGTGACCTTCCCTAGCTGGGCACCTCTAAACCAATGGGCTCCGTGGATGTTTGAGGCCTACGGCGACTGCAGCAAGGTTGTATGGCAGTTCTTAGAACTTTCAATGCCTCAATGGCTAGTGATTATCTTCGCGGGTAACTTGGTTGCTTTCGGTTT
>NZ_JBFRVX010000384.1:0-5824 GCF_041475345.1 Vibrio sp. 10N.222.48.A3
CATCAATCGCTACATTGTATTCTGGTAAGTCCGCATCGTAGATACGGTAACAATCTAATTGCTCTTTCTTAGCCCACTTGCCAATTTTACCGATGTTCTTTTTAAGACGGTTTGCGAAGTCTGGAGCAATAAGTTGCTCTTGTTCACCCGTTGGACGCTCTGACATCGGACGGTCCGAAATTGAGTAGTTCTTTTGGTGACACGGTAACGCACCATTGTTCAATTTGAACTGTTTGTCTGCACGCATACGTAAGCAGCTAAGCAGTTCGTCAGAACTAGAGAAGATAGACGCGTTACAACCGCCAAATTCCGCTTTAAGTTGTGCACCGAATGCCGTGTAAAGTGCAATCAAACCCGGCTCTGTGCCAAGACGCTCACCATAAGGTGGGTTTGAAACAATCACACCATCAGTAAACTCGGTAGGACGCTTAAGCTTTGCAGCATCGCCTACTTCGAATTCAATCAGCTCTTCAACACCAGCACGACGAGCATTGTCACGCGCTGTTTTGATCATGCGCTCGTCATTGTCGTAGCCATAGAACTTACACTCTACTTTCTTAACGCCACGACGACCTTGAACGTTCGCTTCAGCTTTCACTTCAGCCCACAGTTCTGGTTCAAAATCTTCTAGTGATTCAAAACACCACTTCTGGCGCTTAACACCTGGAGCCATGTTCGCAGCCATCATTGCCGCTTCAATCACTAACGTACCTGAACCACACATTGGGTCTAGGAAAGGCTTAGTTGCGTCCCAGCCACTACGAAGAAGAATCGCTGCAGCAAGGGTTTCACGCAATGGTGCGCGGCCTGATTCTGGACGATAACCACGTTGGTGAAGACCGCTACCTACCATATCAACACCAAGAATCGCTTTATCACGATGTAGACGAACGTGAATACGAATATCTGGATTTTCTTTGCTGATAGACGGACGAGGCAAAGACTTTTTCTCAAAGCTATCAACAACGGCATCTTTTACTTTCATCGCACCGTATTGGCTATTACGGATTTCGTTGTTTGTACCGTTAAAGTCAACAACAAAACGCTTAGAGCTATGGAATTGATTTACCCAGTTAACCGCGGTGGTTGATAGGTACAAATCCATGTCGTCCATACAAGTGAATTCAGAAAGGACACGTACAAATCTAGAAGCCAAACGACTCCATAAACAACAACGATAAATTTGCTCATTGGTCGCTTTGAATTTAACACCTGCTTGAACAGGTTTTGCATTTGTAATCCCTAGTTGGGTTAGTTCTTCAACTAATAAATTCTCAAGGCCGTTTGAGGTAACCGCTAGATATTGATTCATAGTGTTCTTTTATTGATAAAAATTAGCTCGATTATACCTGAATTTGTTATTAGAGCATCACACTAAACTTGTCTTTTCATTGAATCTTTCGACTAACTGGCTAGCAAACACACAGTCATGAAGCGATCGCTTACCCACATCCCCTTAGAACATAAGACTTATCAAATCAGCACAATTTATGACCAAACATCGGCCAATGCGGCGGTGTGAATTTATATTCACCTTAAAATTGGTATATACCAGAGTCAATTTAGGACTGAAAGTTAGCTACAAAAGCACAAAAACAGGGAATAAAGGGAGGTAATTTACACTTCTGCCGATGAAAATAGGCAGAAATTAAGATGAAAAAACAGTCACAAGTTCACTAATTAAATAGTTAAGCGGTGATGTATTTATCTGGATGAGGTTTTTTAGGCACAAAAAAATCGGCTATTGAGCCGATTCTAAGGAAGGTTTGATAGGTTTATGCGTTGCAATGTGTGTTAGAAATGATGAACTAAACTGGGGAATTAACCGACCATTGCAATATGTGTGTGGTGAAAATGAAGAATAGAGTTCGCGTCTACCATCCTATCGTGCATCACTTTAATCGAGTCTCCATAGCTTAACCCTTTTGAAGGTGTGAGCAGAAACTCCTCTAAGTCGACAAATGCACATAGGCTCGCACACTCTCCCACTTCCAATACAATGAAGTAACCTAGGCTATGCTCGTTATTCATTTGTACGATATCCCCTTCTTGAGGAGATTCGTGGCCAGCGCCTTGTGAATCGAAGAACCAGCTTTTAGGCTGTACAGGCTTGTGGAAGCGCTTTGCTGCCACACAATATAGTGCGAGTTCAGCTTGGCGAGGCTCAGACAGTTCTAAGCCAGAAATTTGTTCTTTGAAGGTTTGGTATGAAGATGCGTCATCAACGGTGAATTCATTATCTCTAAACGCGCAGTCCACCAGCTTATTGCGGACCAGATTCGTTTTGAAAATCATATCCTCTCCGAGGTTTAGCATTAATGAACATTGCTGCTCATCGTAATACCAACTCCATGTATCGCTAGGTTTAAGCATCATTTCGTCTCACACTGTTGAACCATTCCATTAGGTAAAACGCAAAATTACCTTCAATTACAGTAATTTTACTGAGCAATAGGCAAAAAAAAAGAGGAAATGAATTCCTCTTTCTTATCGCTTCTGTCTACAACTCAGTGAGTTACAGTGTCTCTTTTAGCAAGACGATGCCAAATTATAGCTTTCCTAAAAAAAACCAAATCTTTTTGATAACTCTGTTTTTAAAAGCTCTGGGTTTATAAAAGCTCTGGTTTTCGGGGACTATAAATTTTTAACGATGTCGCCTACAAGACCTGGGCCTTTGTAGATGAAACCAGAGTAAACTTGTACAAGCTTCGCGCCTGCCATCATTTTCTCTTTTGCAGCAACGTAAGAGTCAACGCCACCTACTCCAATGATCGGCAATGCGTCACCAAGTTCTTCGTGAAGTTTACGAACCACTTCAGTACTGCGAGATTGAACCGGACGTCCACTTAGGCCACCCGCTTCATCGCAATGTTTCATGCCTTCAACGATTGAACGATCCAATGTTGTGTTTGTTGCGATCACACCATCGATCTTATTTTTGATCAATGATTCACAAATTTGGCTAATTTCGTCATCACTTAGATCCGGAGCAATCTTAAGAGCAAGAGGAACATATTTACCATGCTTCTCTTCTAGTTCAGATTGTTTTGTTTTAAGTTCAGACAATAGATCGTCTAGAGCTTCGCCGTATTGTAGAGAACGAAGTCCTGGAGTATTTGGTGAAGAGATATTCACAGCAATGTAACCAGCGTATTGATATACCTTCTCCATACAGATCAAGTAATCTTCAGCGCCCTTTTCAATTGGTGTGTCTTTGTTCTTACCGATGTTGATACCTAAGATGCCGTCATAGTTCGACTTCTTAACGTTCTCAATAAGATTGTCGACGCCTAGGTTATTGAACCCCATGCGGTTGATGATACCTTCAGCTTCAACAAGACGGAACAGACGTGGTTTGTCATTACCGGCTTGTGGACGAGGAGTTACCGTTCCTACTTCAACGAAACCAAAACCCATTGCGCCAAATGCATCAATACATTCGCCGTTTTTATCTAGGCCAGCCGCTAGGCCAACTGGGTTTTTAAAAGTAAGACCCATGCATTCTACAGGTCGATTAGGTAATTGTTGGCGATACAAAAGATCAATAGGAGTGCCTGTGAAGCGTTTGAAATTTTGAATTGCAAGATCATGTGCCTTTTCGGCATCAAGTTGGAAAAAGCCAGTTCTGGCTAGACGGTAGAGCATTGTGCCTCCGATAGAAAAAAGCCCCGTGTAAACGGGGCGATATTATTTACTTATTTACTCAACTATTCAATCTATTACTGTCTGTAAGGGTAAGATAATCGAGTTTGTTAGCGAATGAGGTTCTTTATTAAGCAAACGTTATCGTTTCAGCAGTCAGTTTACTCATTTCTAGTCTCTACCATATTACAGCCACCCACTCTTTTAACAACAAGCAAGGTGTCCACGAAGTGGGTCCGTCAAAAGAAGTGGGTCCGTCAAAAATCGTCAGATCGATTGATGCCACTTTATAGAAACGAAAAAGGCAGACCTTATGGCCTGCCCTTGTGTCTTTCGTTTTATCTAATCACTAATCTGTCGACATGCAGTTTAGATTCAATAACATCAACTCACGAAGTGCTACTGAGAACTTGGCAAACTCATGAACCGAACCTACTTTGAATTCATTGAGGATACTTTCCCAACGATGTAGAGAAACAGAGTTACTTTCCATCCAATCATCAAGCGCTTTAATCACATCGATGTCTGAAGCACAACCGCAGTTAAGCACTTGGCCAGTTAGCTGACGTTGCTGCCAATCCAGATCTTCTCTGAATGCTGCACGTGCCAGCGCTTGCCAGTTGTTATCTACAGCTTGACCATTGATTTGCTTCAAGAACCAGTGCAGAGACAAACGGTCGCCAAGGTTGAAGTAAAGCTTCGACGCTTGTTGTACTGTTTTACCCGTCTCACGAGCTACTGTGGATATATCCAGTGCCGAGTACAAGCTAGACAAACGCGCAACTGAATTAGCCAACTCAGGGGTTACGCCTTGGTCAATCCATAACTGTGCCATTGCGTTATGCTCTTCTACTTCAGAAGCCACTAGGTTTTCATCCAGTTTCTCTGTGATAGTAAGAACATCGCCTTGGTAAAGTTCAATCAATGCTTTCACTGACTGTTTTCCGGTACGGTTTCTTAGCAACCAACGAGCCAAACGACGAAGTGTACGACGAACATGGTAGATCAATTCATATTGAGCTTCAGAACTTGAAACATTGTCCAGTTCACGGATGCTCTTCAGAACTTTGCCAAGACCATAGATTTCACGTGTTGCCGCGTAAGCATTGGCAATATCAACAATATTTGCGCCCGTCTCTTCTTGCAGACGAGTAACGAAGTTACAACCCATCTCGTTAACCATTTGGTTAGCCAGTGCCGTCGCAATGATTTCAGAACGTAGTGGATGATTATCCATGTGCTGAGAGTAGTTACGACGTAACGCTGTTGGGAAGTATTGCATAAGCTGTTGAGCATGGAATTCATCATTAGCGATATCATCACTAACAAGATCTTCTTTAAGCACCATTTTACCGTAAGCAACAAGTACAGAAAGCTCTGGTCTTGTTAGGCCTTGGCCCTGCTTTTCACGCTCAAGCAGTGTTTCGTCATCAGGGATGTATTCCAAACCACGATCCAAGTACCCTGCTTTTTCCATTGTATGAATAAAGCGGATTTGCTCTTTGACTAAGCCAACACCTTGATGCTCAGTAACCGAAATAGACTCAGCTTGGCAATATGCGTCGTCTAGTACGATTTCGCCCACTTCATCTTCCATTGATTCAAGCACTTGGTTACGTTGCTTAACGGTTAGATCACCATTAGACACCAAACCATTCAAGAATATCTTAATGTTTACTTCATTATCCGAACAGTCAACACCACCAACGTTATCAACGAAGTCAGTATTAACGCGGCCACCCGTCAGCGCATATTCAATACGACCCAATTGAGTCATACCCAAGTTACCGCCTTCACCAACAACCTTAGCTTTCAGGTCACGGCCATCGATACGAAGGACGTCATTTGCACGGTCACCTACGTCAGTATGAGTCTCGTTCGAAGACTTAACGTATGTACCGATACCGCCATTCCAAAGAAGATCAACCTGCATAGACAAGATCGCTTTGATCAAGTCATTTGGTGCCATTGATGCTTTCTTAGTACCTAGCATTTTCTGAATTTCAGGCGTCAGAGAGATAGACTTCGCTCGACGAGAGAAGATGCCACCACCTTGAGAGATAAGGTCTTTGTTGTAATCTTCCCAGCTTGAACGAGGAAGATTAAACAAGCGCTCACGCTCTACCCAGCTTGATGCTGATTCTGGATTCGGGTCGATGAAAATATGCATGTGGTTAAACGC
>NZ_JBFRVX010000385.1:0-3401 GCF_041475345.1 Vibrio sp. 10N.222.48.A3
CAATCAAATAAGCCAATAATTCACTCTTGCGCGATTTATCAACGGGATAAACCATCTGGGTAACGGTGTCAGCGGTGCTGTTTTTTGGCGTCACTTGAATTTCGCTTGGCGACTGCATCATTCGATGTGCCAGAGCTTTAATTTTGTTATCAAACGTCGCAGAGAAGAACAGAGTCTGTCGCACCTCATTCATACGAGAAAGAATGCGTTTGATATCAGGCATGAAACCCATGTCTAGCATGCGGTCTGCTTCATCCAGTACCAACACTTCAGAGTGGCTCAACATGATGTTCTTAGTGAACATATGGTCGATAAGACGGCCCGGAGTCGCGACAAGAATATCAGCTCCCCCGCGTAGGTTTTCAGTTTGAACCTTCATACTAACGCCGCCGTAAGCCACCACGACTTTGATGTCGGTGCCCTTTGCGTAGCTGGTTACGTTATCGAAAACCTGTTGCGCTAGTTCACGTGTTGGTACCAACACAAGCGCACGAACTAGCTTCGGGTTTGGAATAACGTTGTCTTTTGTCTCGATTAATCTTTGGATAATGGGCAAACCAAATGCGGCCGTTTTACCTGTACCCGTTTGAGCACCAGCCAATACATCTTTGCCTTCTAATACCAATGGAATCGCTTGTTCTTGAACACTGGTAGGAGCCGTAAAGTTAAGCTCTGATAGCGTAGCAAGAAGATGCTCAGATAATCCTAGTTGGTTAAAAGATTTTGTAGATTCAGACATAGTATGATGCTCAAAGATTAAATAGGCGCGGATTGTAGCAAACCAGCATTACGCTGTTTACCTTTCCTTTTGATTTTTCTTCATTTGAAGCGAATTAAACTGCTTCGCTTCTTCTAAAACACTAGGATAAAGCTCATTAAAGTGACACTGCAACGTGTTGTAGTGCTGTTCTAGGTCGTGATAGCAAGACTTAAGCATCCCAAGCTTTGGCCGTCTCAAAGCCATGCGTTGCAATACCACCTCAATGGAAGACATGTCTTGATAACTTAGCAACCAACGTTGTTCTGCCATTTTCTGGTGAACAGTAATGAAGTGCTCAGGCCAATGAGGCTCTTGGTGTTCAAAGATCTGTTGATGGCTGTCTACGCAAAAGCGCTCAAGTGATTGCGTTGAGAACTGAGCCCAATGATTGGCTAAGCAGTGATCCCAAAATACATCGAGTGCGATAGGTGCAAAGCGTCGTGTTTGGTGTGAGAAAAGCGATTTTGCAGAACGAGACACATCATGATGATCAGTATAGCTATCAACGAATCGATGAAGTCTTATTCCGTCTGAAAGTGAGTTTGAATAATATTTACTAGGATCGCCTTTAACGAAGTCACCTAACAGATTACCCGCTAAGTTACTTTTACAATGCTTGGCGATGTGGAGGTGTGCGAGAAAGTTCATTGAACCTCATTAAAGTATCGAGAACTAAGTAACATGGTAAACGTACTCGTTTATCTTCGCGAACTTTAATGAGGATAGTTTTGTTATGACGCGTGAGCGAATGAGATTTGCTCAGTTTAAAAATTGTTTAATTTGAGAACGTTGAACTACAGAAACCTTTAGTTCAGTAAAACCTAATTAAAGATCTTAAAAACTTAGTTCGAAGACTTGAAAAGCTCTTCTGCTAATTGTTTAACCGTCTGTTCATAGTCAGATAAATCGATACCAATTTCCATAGCATCTAACAACTCTAGACTTTCGTCATTATAAGATTGGTCACTCATAGTGCCCCCTCTATTCCTTGGTGTGGACATGTTGTCCGATTAACTAGTGCACCATCTTGGACTTAAATTATGTCACTTTGATGAACGCACTCTACTCTACCCATTCCATATTTATAGCTTGAAGCTACTCGCGATCATTAGCGCTTGTTTACGCTAAAGGGGCATACGCGAACGACATATGTACTGCCACCTTACACCAATTACAACAAATTACCCTATAAATTTTGAAGCAAATCACACTCAAACGTTTGCTTAAGCATTTTTAATTCCTTACGCACCAATCACTGTACACATTTATATACAGTGGATATTTTTAATTACATTAAACATTGCATTTGGAATTAAACTCAATCAAGATACTTAAAAATCGAGATATTCTTTGGGTTTATTCTCTTAGACCAGAAGAAATACAACGAAAACCCACCCTAACGTAAAGAATTATATACAATGAATAAATCAAAGGTTTTTGGTAGTACTTTGATCATTGCAGGCACAACCATTGGTGCCGGCATGCTCGCTCTTCCACTCGCATCTGCAGGAATTGGCTTTTCAACCTCACTATTTCTAATGCTTGGCTTATGGGCTCTAATGGCCTTCACCGCATTATTAATGGTAGAGCTTCATCAATTCGCTGAATCGGACGCAACTCTACACACGTTAGCTCACACGATTTTGGGAACGAAAGGAAAGTGGATCGCAAGCTTCGCCGTGATGTTTCTTTTCTACGCTTTGTGTGCCGCATACATTGCAGGTGGCGGTGCGCAGTTTAACCAACGTATCTCGGATATCGCAGGGATTGAACTCAATGGTCAAGTCACCACACTCCTATTTACACTCTTAGTTGCGGGAGTTGTGACGATTGGTACACACAGTGTTGATAAAGTTAACCGCGTTTTATTCGGGCTTAAACTGATTGCGATGGTACTGGTACTCAGTTTCCTTGCACCAAACATCACCTCTCAATACCTAATGAGCATGCCTTTGCAGCAAGGCCTGATTGTTGCTGCGATACCGGTTGTGTTTACCTCTTTTGGTTTCCACGGCAGCATCCCTTCAATTGTTCGATACCTGGATGGTGACGTTCGCTCATTACGTAAGGTGATGATTATTGGCTCTGCACTGCCTTTGGTCATCTATGTTTTCTGGCAGAGTGTTACGTTGGGTGTGATTAGCCAAGAGCAATTATTGTCTGATACTAGCTTGGGTGCGCTTCTAGTCTCACTATCGAAAACTGTTCATCAATCAAACTTAAGCTTGATCGTGGGTGTCTTTGCTGACCTTGCACTTCTTACTTCTTTTATTGGCGTGAGCTTGGGGTTATTTGAATTCATGGGGGACTCTCTAAGCAAGAAACTAGGCAATGCTAAACGCGTTAAGACGGCCGCTATCACTTTTTTACCACCATTAGGTTTTGCCTTGTTCTACCCACAAGGTTTTATCATGGCTTTGGGTTACGCTGCCATTGCACTTTCAGTGCTCGCAATTCTGCTGCCGACAGTAATGGTATACAAAGTTCGTTACACAGATTTATTAGTAAAACCTCACGCTACAGAATCAACTTACCAAGTGTTAGGTGGAAGCAAAGCGCTGTTTTTAGCGGGTAGCGTTGGCGTGTTTATCATTGCAATTCAAATCCTTATTTCAGTAGGGTTATTACCATCATTAGGCTG
>NZ_JBFRVX010000386.1:0-1784 GCF_041475345.1 Vibrio sp. 10N.222.48.A3
TTTAAGGGGTATTGCCATGGTAACTAATAAAATTGATTTTAAGGCGAGAGAGGGACTGTGAGACAATAAAAAGCCTCGAAGAAATCGAGGCGGTGAATGGTGTGGTTGTTAGAGAAAGCGAATACTCAAAACGAACCTGTTCTTAATCGAACTTATTGTGCGGGATGAACCTGGGGGAAGTTCATGGTTGGGTGCTTTTCGACAATACTTGTGTAGCCGTACACATCTTCAATCATCGAAGGCTTAAGTGCTTCCCAAGGGCTGCCATCGCAAACTAAGTTTCCCTCTTTCAAAACTACCAATCGATCTGAGTATTGAGCGGCTAGGTTTAAGTCATGCAAAACTACGATAACCGCTGCGTTGTGGTTGTCGGCTAACTCTCTCGCGATCTTTAACGTGTTGTGCTGATGGGCAAGATCCAGTGCTGATGTGGGTTCATCAAGCATCAAGATACATTGGTCACCAGAATAGTGAAGTTGGGTTAGTACTCGAGCCAAGTGAACACGCTGTTTTTCACCGCCAGATAGAGAAGGGTAGAGTCTTTTACTTAGGTGAGACACATCGGCAACATCCATTTTCTGGCTAGCTATGCTAGTGAGCTTCTTGTTGGACTCTTGCAACGGGATACCACCAAGCTCAACAACTTCATGTGCCAGAAAGGGGAAGGTCAAGGTACTGTGTTGAGGAAGCATCGCTAAATGTTTCGCCAACTTCTGCGAAGGCCACTTATCTTTGGTGTGTCCAAAATACTGAATATCACCAGTGCTCGATATCTCCTGACATAAAGCTTTCAGCAGCGTACTTTTTCCTGCGCCGTTTGGTCCAAGTAGTGTGGTTACCTTTCCTGCTTCAATCTCAATAGAAACGCGGTCTAAAATCACTTTGTTGCCAAACTTCACTTCGATGTCGGTTGCTTTTAACGCTGCAGGAAACATTAAAGGATTCTCCCTTTCTGTTGAAATAGTAGATACAAGAAAAATGGAGCACCGATGATTGCAGTGACAATGCCAACTGGCAACTCAGCTGGTGCCAGTGCCACGCGAGAGAACATGTCTGCAGCTGTTAATAGTAACGCGCCTAATACCGCAGACAATGGGAGTAGGACTCGATGATCTGGGCCCGCTAACATGCGGCCTAAATGAGGAATAACCAGTCCGATGAAGCCAATCATGCCAGACAAGCTAACCGTGATACCAACGCCTGCGGCAGTCAGTAGAATGAGCTTTCGCTTGAGTTTCTGTACTGGGATGCCAAGGTGTTGCGCTTCTGACTCGCCCAGTAATAGAGCATTCAGTGACATTGCTTGGCGGTAGAAAACAACAAACAACCCAACGAGCGTGACAGCAGCAAGTAAAATGCCGGACCACTTAGCCCCCGCCAAAGACCCCATCGACCACAACGAAAGATCACGCAGCATTTGGTCATCAGCAATGAAATTCAAGAAGCCAATACCTGCGCCTGACAATGCACTGATCGCAACACCCGCTAATAACATGATGGTCACCGAGGTACCGAATTTTCCCGTACCTAGCTTATAAACTAGCAGGGTGGTTAAAGCGCCACCTAAAAAGGCAAATACAGGTACGGCCGCAAAGTTCATGAAAGCAGGGTATTGCAATGAAAGTTCAGAGAAAAGAACAATAGCCAACGCCGCGCCTAATGCAGCTCCGGCAGAGACGCCTATGACCCCAGGTTCCGCAAGCGGGTTTCGAAACAGCCCCTGCATGACGGCACCACATAATGCGAGAATCGCGCCTATTAGCATACATAAGATGGTTCTCGGT
>NZ_JBFRVX010000387.1:0-3446 GCF_041475345.1 Vibrio sp. 10N.222.48.A3
TGCTTAAACAGAGTTGGCTGGCTTGAGAAAGCTCTTTGGTTAAGTTTTTTTTCAAAAGCGTCAGTCGCTGTCATGGCTTGTTCGACGTCGGAGGCACTTATGATAAAGACCACTTGCTCGCTCATCGAGCTGGATATCTGCTGAAAGGCTTGTTCTACCATGGGGTCTTGCTGGTTTTCAGGCAGCAATTTCATGATGTTGCTTTCAATGGGTACTGACGAAGAAAAAGCGAATTGTTTGATCAACAATCCGCTAAACAGTATTACGACAACAAGCCAAGCAAGGGCTAGGCTAGAATTGGAATTGTTGCGCTTCAGCATCTGATAATACTTCCGGTAGATGACTTAACTGGCTAAATTCGATCACTGTGCTGTCTCCACGAACTTCTCTAAGTTCGATACGTTCAATGTCATCTTGTCCTTGCAGCGTGATGGCTTCAAACACCGCGTTCATTGGTGCATTCTTTGGCTTTAGAGTGAGTGTCCATCGTGTGTCTTCTGAACTTGAGTTTGCACTTTCATCAGAATTTTTCGCAGTTGCTGGTTCAAATGAAAGTGAGAATTGCTCTTGAAGCTTTTGCGTATCCCCATGAAACACTGACAAGAAGATATGGCTGAAATAAAACGCCATCGGGTTTTCTTTGTCGGTGATGATTTTAGCGGGTTGATCTGCAAACCTTTGGCTCAGTTTGTTATCGGTTAGCACTAAGCTCACAGGGAAGGGGGTCGCTTGTGTCCAAAGTAAACCATTCGACTTGTCTAACAGGAAAGTACCTTGTGATGTTAGAGGTTGGGCGAACATTTCCATGTTGCGTGTTTGAGTAAACTCACCACGAACGATACTATTTTCGCTTAACACGGTTTGTAGTTCTGTAATAGAACCGACAGCATTTGTGTTCTCGCTAGCGCCAGCAAAGTGACTAGCCATCATTGAAGCAAGCCCTAGCAGTGCGATACTGATTTGCTTACGGCCGTGTTTAAACAGACTCATGTTTCACCTGCTGCTGTGTGTTAGATACTTGAGATGGGTCTGATTGTTGGTCGTTTGGTTGCTGCTCAGCTGATTGGGGTAAGCAGCCAAATTGATGCCAGCGTTCGACTTTATCGGTAAACACCTTCGGCGAAGCAAAACACATCTCTTGCTCTTCAATGGTTACTGCAACCTGCATGGTGTGAGCGCGTGTCATACGAGCACCGGTGTTGGCATCGTGAATTTCGTAGTCAACACGCAAGCGGTTTTCCCATTCAGTTAACTTAGCGGATACCGTGATCTGATGATTAAACGGTATTGCTTTGATGTACTTTACGCGCGTGTCGATGATCGGCCACATGTAGCCCGAATCCTTCATCTCATGGTAGTTGTACTCAATCTTATCCATCATGATGCGCCTAACTTCTTCAAAAAATCGGAAGTAGTTGCCATGGTAGATCACGCCCATTGGGTCGGCATCTTGGAATGAGGTTACTAAAGTAACCTCTGATTTTAATGGATGAAGGATTTCAGACATAAATCGCTCTCAACAATATTGCGTAAAGGGTTAGCTACTCTAGGAGTAAAGTGACCAGTGTTGACTTTGAATACGAGCAATGAAGTGGCGTAGATCGCCTTCAAGTGGTCGATCTTCTACGATAAATTCAAACTCTTTAAGCACTTCGTCGCGAATGTGCTTTAGGTTTTCACTCATGTGGTGCTCATCAAGCTCATTGTGGCGTTTACGAAGCTCAAGCGCTTGTGTCCCCGCCAGAAGTGATGCTGCCGCTACTTGTTCAGTCAGTTCAAGAACGCGTAAGCAGTCACGAGCCGCAATAGTGCCCATGCTGACTTTGTCTTGGTTGTGACACTCGGTTGAACGAGAGAACACGCTTGCTGGCATGGTGTGTTTTAATGCTTCTGCTGTCCAAGCTGAAACGCCAATCTGTACCGCTTTGAAACCGTGGTTGATTGGTTTACGTTCGCCTTCAGCACCGGTTAGGTTAAATGGCAAGCCGTTGTTGAACTTGTAATCCATCAACTGCGCCATTTGTCGATCAAGTAGGTCTGCAAGGTTGGCTACCGCTGTTTTTAGTGTATCCATTGCCATTGCGATGTGGCCACCGTAGAAATGTCCACCGTGCAGTACGCGCTCATTGTCGCCATCGATAATTGGGTTATCGTTAGCGCTGTTGAGCTCGTTCTCAATCATTTGGCGTAGCCAAGGCAGAGAGTCTTGAACCACACCAATCACATGTGGAGCACAACGCAGTGAGTAACGATCTTGTAAGCGATCACTGTTGCGTGGCGGGCGATCTGCTTGTAAGTCATCACGTAGCCATGCAGCAACTTGCTGTTGACCCGGATGAGGCTTCACTGCAAACAGCGCCTCATCGAAATGGAAATCGTTGCCTTGCATACCTACAGACACCATTGCGGTGATCTTAGTCGACAGCTGAGCTAGGTATTCTGCACGTTTGTAGGCGATACAAGCTAAAGCCGTCATTACTGACGTGCCATTCATCAATGCTAAGCCTTCTTTTGGCTTAAGCTTGATAGGGTTAATCCCTAGCTCTTTGTAAACGTCACTAGTAGGGCGAACTTCACCTTTGTAGATGACATCGCGCTCACCAATCAGGGCAGCTGCCAGATAAGACAGCGGCGTTAAATCACCACTGGCACCAACCGATCCTTCTTGAGGAATACGCGGTGAGATATCTTGATTGATCAGAGTGACGATCTGGTTGAGCAAATCGTGCGTCACACCAGAGACACCTTGTGACAATGAACAAAGACGTGTCGCTAATACGGCACGAGCTTGCTCATGAGACAGTATTTCGCCTAAACCACAGCCATGAAAGCGCGTTAGATGCAGTGGTAATTCATCAACAAGGTTTGGCGGAATTGCAACGGTACATGAGTCACCGTAGCCCGTTGTCACACCATAGATCACGCCTTCTTCTTTCAATAGGCGTTCTAAAAAAGCGACACCGCGGTCGATCTTTGATGTGAACTCATTACTTGAGTTCATCGAGGCTTTTGCGCCTTGTGAAATAGCGACAACATCCTCAATCGTGAGGCGTTCGGCACCAAAGGTGATGCTATTTGGATTTTTTTTCGTCATGGTGCTTGCTCAATGTCCAAAAGTTAAAAAAGTTGTACCACTGAAGCGGTGCTTTCAGTGTGTAGTGCTGAAGTCGGTCTGCGTATTTCTGCACGACTTGCTGTAAAGATTGTTCGCGAGTCTTCCTTGGTAGCTCTATCTTGTCGCTGAAATGCTCAAAATAGACATTAAAATGCGGTTTGGTTTGTGAGTCATCTCGTAGGCCAAACAGTAAGAATACTGGCGCTTTGAGAACAGAGGCTAACATAAATGGCCCTTGAGGGAAGGGAGCTTCTTTACCCAAGAACTCTGCCCATACTGAGCGACTCTCTTTGCTGGTGGAGGTTCTATCGCCAACGATCACAATCCATTC
>NZ_JBFRVX010000388.1:0-2656 GCF_041475345.1 Vibrio sp. 10N.222.48.A3
CTACCTATTCGCTAGTACCTTCGCATTTTCTTCTGCGATGAACTACTTTCTAGCGACTTGGATTGTGACTAGCCCAGCAGGTACTGCAGCTTTTAATGAAGAATTGGGTAAGTTGACACTTTACAGCTACCCGGCCATCGCTATACCAAGTATGTTGATGATGTTAGGTATCTTCTACTACATTTGGCGCCAAGTTCGCTCGATGACTTCGCTAAAAACGGAACAGATCTTTATTACTAAATAATTTTCGTTGCGTTAGCTCCGAGTACAAAACCGCTTCAAATACTCGATTGCTTTAAAAAACAGATTGCTTCAAAAAAGCATGAGCCCAGCACACACGCTGGGCTTTTTTGTCTGTTCTACATACAGCAAAATATTAACTTTCAATTGATATCATGAATTAATTTAAACAAAACGATGTTCATTTTCATGACTCACTGTCCATAACTGGCCGAAAACAAGTAATAGTCAATGATTTGCATTGAATGAGGCGTGATATGTTTTTATAATCAACTTCGTTTGTTACTTTACAAAGTTCAATCCTAGCAATGACATAACTTCAGTTCATATTGGTCATATTTAACCAATAGTTTGCAAAAACCAAACGCCAGACGAACTCGACAAGGAATTTAAAACATGAACAAATCTCAATTAGTTGAACACATCGCAACTTCTGCTGACATCTCAAAAGAGCAAGCAGGCACAGCACTCAATGCACTCGTTGAAGGCATCTCGACTACGCTTGCTAATGGCGACGATGTATCTATCCTTGGATTTGGTAGCTTTAAAGTGAATAGCCGCGCTGCTCGCACTGGTCGCAATCCAAGAACTGGAGAAGAGATTCAAATCTCAGCGTCAAAAACACCAGCATTTAAAGCAGGTAAAGTACTAAAAGAGACATGCAACCTGTAAGATAGAAAATACAAGGAAGGTTACCGATGACAACTAAGGAAAAAACAAAAACGAGCCGCAGTAAAAAAGCCGGCAAGTCAACCAAAGCGCAAGCAGAAGGGCCTAAGGCTCGTCAACGCATTGAAGAACTTCTCGAAGAGCGTGAATTAGCCAAACTGTTAGAGCTTTAGTTTGTATTCGAGCTGTAATTAAAGATTTACATGATGGTTTGTTGTCATTCAAATGCCACTGCAGATTTGCGGTGGCATTTTAGTTTGAAGAACAAGCCCTAGCGCATCACTCTTCTTCCCCCTTTCAATCCCCTCTTCACTTTTAATCCCCCTCGCTTTCAAAAACGAAACTTTAGCTTACTGGCTTTAAGCTGATATCGCGTTGACGACCAAGCTTGAGAAGCGCATGATTTTATTTCGAGCAGAATAGTTTTTTGGCCGTGTAACCCACCCCATAATTGTTTCTGTGCAACGTACCCTATTGAACGGCAGGTCACATGAATAAAATTGTTATGTTAGTAATGGGGCTGCTTTTTACCAGTCGATTGTTCGCTAGTATTGTGCCGCATGTTAGTCAACTTGAGCATGATGCACCTATTCTACTTCGCTCAGCGTTGATCGTAGGTGTTTCGGCTTATGCCGTCTGGACAGCGTTCAAATACTTCAAAAAGAACAAAGCTTCTAGTTCAGATCAAATCTAGGCGGGGCTGACATGAACTGACTCTTTGCCGACGAACATAACTTCCCACACTGCGTAATTTGGCTTTCGAGGAAATAAAGATTACGTCTGCTTTTCACCCATTGAGCGCAAATTTCGAGTTCCTGACCAATGGCGATTGGATGGTGAAAGCGAGACGACAAACTCACCGTCATTGCAGTGATGTTATTTTGGAACAAACAATGCAACATCGCACTGTCATGTAACGCGGTGACAATGCCACCCTGCATAATGCCATCGTAGCCCTCAGCTTTATCTGTTGGTACAATCTTGGCCCTGGTTTTATATTTAGCTAAAGCTTCACTCTTAATTGAAGCTTCATGATTGGCCAAGGCTTTATGATTGACTAAAGTCTCGCGCTCGCCAACGGCTTCAAAACAAATGGGGCTGTCTGCGAAAAAACCTTGGCTGCACACTTGGCAACGCCGATGGTTGTGTGGAATAAAAACCTTCATACTTACCTTTTAACCTTAAATACCTAGAGATTGATATGGCTCGACCAAAAAAACATCGCCAGTTATGCACCCGAGCGGCTTACTCTTGTTTTAAGCCTAATGGCGTTCCTATGGACGAGCTTCATAAAGAAGAATTGCTATTAGAAGAGTTAGAAGCCTTACGCTTAGCTGATCAAGAAGGATTGAGCCAACTTGAAGCCGCTGAACAAATGCAGGTGTCTCGCCAAACGTTCGGCAACATCATCAAGCGTGCACGAGCCAAAGTCGCCAAGTGCATCGTCAACGGTCACGCGTTGGTGATTCAAAGCGCTTAACTCGCGAACTAGCCCAACGTTAGCTAGCTCAACGACAGTGAATTCTCGATACTTAGCTTGATGGCTCAGAGATCTGATACAACTTTCGGCTTTGCCCTTCACACACATCCTTGCAATTGCATTCGCGCTCAATGTCTAACTGTGCGAGTCCTCCACAACTGCCTTTGATTGGCTTGCGCGAAAAAATCACGCCTATCGCCATCAGTGTAACGACTCCGACAAACCCCAATAGCGTCAACAAAAAGGTCATTTACGGAACCCTCGAAT
>NZ_JBFRVX010000389.1:0-7013 GCF_041475345.1 Vibrio sp. 10N.222.48.A3
GTTGGTTGGTTGGTTGGTAAAGCCTAACGAAATGAATCAGATTAATAAAAGTCAGTAAGCACAAAAAGAAAAAGCAGCGATAAATCGCTGCTTTTTTTGTATTTGGAGTTATTTAAAAAATAACGCTATTTGATAACACGAAGACTTGGGCGACCTTTCGCTGGACGAGATGGCTCAGGTTCTGAGTCAGACTCTTCAGCATCTACGTCTGCTGTTGCAACACTCAAAGATGGGCCTTTTTCTGGTTCTTCAAAAGGACTTTCTTCAATTCCTTCTTCAAACGCTTCCATGTAAGCCTCTTCAGGTTCAAACATGGTACCAGCACCATTCTCACGAGCATAAATAGCCTGTACTGCGTATAGCGGAACGATCACAGAGTGTGGACGACCACTAAAGCGAGCACTAAACGTCACAGCTTCGTTACCCAGTTCAAGTTGTCCAACCGCACGAGGCGCGATGTTCAGAATGATCTGACCATCTTGAACAAACTCGTCTGGAACTCTCACACCCGGCAATGTTGCTTCAACAACCAAGTGTGGAGTCAGTTCGTTATCAACCAGCCATTCATAAAATGCACGAAGCATGTATGGTCGGCGTGGAGTCATATTTGAAATATCCATAAACGCTTAGCGAACGAGTCGCATCTCACGCTCAGCTTCTGTTAGAGAAGCTAGGAATGAATCACGTTCGAATACGCGGTTCATGTAAATCTTAAGTTCTTTAGAACCAGGACCAATCAGTTCGATACCAAGCTCAGGTAAACGCCATAGTAGCGGAGCTAGGTAACAATCAATTAGGCTAAACTCTTCACTCATGAAGTATTCATACTCAGCGAAGATAGGAGCAAGAGTTAGTAGGTCGTTGCGTAATTTCACGCGAGCTGCTTCAGATTCTTCAGCGTTGCCTTTAACGATCTTCTCTGCAACTGAATACCAGTTACGCTCAATTCGGTACATCATTAGACGACTGTTACCACGAGCAACCGGGTATACAGGCATCAATGGTGGATGAGGGAAACGCTCATCTAGGTATTCCATGATGATCTTAGAGTCATATAGAGCAAGCTCACGATCAACAAGAGTAGGTACTGATTTGTACGGGTTCAGTTCAACAAGCTCTGCTGGTAGATTTTTTTCATCAACCAACTCAACTTCAACACTTACGCCTTTTTCAGCAAGAACAATGCGCACCTGATGGCTATACATATCAGAAGCACTTGAGAAAAGAGTCATTACAGAACGTTTATTGGCAGCTACAGCCATGGAGCCCTCCAGTACACTTTAAATAAAAACAATGGAGGCCTAAAGCCTCCATTGAACATTAACATAATTTGGGAATTAGCACGGTATTATAGCACAATTAGTGCACATCACGCCAATACTCTTTCTTCAGCAAAATCACGATGATAGTGAAGATTACTAAGAAGGCCATTACCCACCAACCCATAGCATGACGCTCAAGTTGAACAGGGTCGCCCGAGTAAACCAAAAAGTTAACAAGGTCACGAACTGCTTCGTCATACTCACCAGCACTTAATTCGCCAGAACCATCCGTTTCAGTGCCAACAACAACCTTAACTTCCTCACCATCGACCATGTGAGTATCGTAGATTGGCGTTGGGATACCTTGTAGCTCTTCAAGAACATGCGGCATACCAACACTTGGGAAAACCAGGTTGTTCACACCAAATGGACGAGACGGATCTTCATAGAAAGTACGAAGGTACGTGTATAGCCAATCTGCGCCACGAACACGAGCAACCAATGTTAGATCTGGTGGTGGAGCACCAAACCAACTAGCAGCTTGCTCAGAAGGCATAGCGTTAACCATCAAGCTACCAATTTTCACTTCAGGATCGAAGATCAGGTTTTCCTTCATTAGGTCTAAAGGAATCTCCAAATCATTCGCAACACGTTCATAACGTTGGTACTGCGTTGAGTGACAAGCGAAACAGTAGTTCATGAACATCTTAGCGCCATTTTGCAATGAAGCTTTGTCTGTTAAATCATTGTTTGCTTTGTCTAATGGTACGCCTGCACCCGCTGCCATCGCTAGTGACGGCAACATAGCAAATAAAATTACAATCCACTTTTTCATTTGAATGTCACCCTTTCTGGTAATGGTTTCGTCGCTTCATTTTTACTGTAGAACCACAGCAGAACGAAGAACATGAAGTAACCTAAGCTAAAGATTTGAGCTAATAGCGTGTATGTAGGCGTTGCTGGAAGCGCACCAAGTACACCAAGCGCAATAAAGCTTATTGTGAATTGGATGATGTTAATCAAATGCAGTTTGCTACGGTAACGGTAAGAACGCACTTTACAACGGTCGAACCATGGCAGTAGGAATAGCACAACAATTGAAGCGCCCATTGCAACTACACCTAACAGCTTATCTGGAACAGCACGAAGTACAGCGTAGAACGGCGTGAAGTACCAAACTGGAGCAATATGCTCAGGTGTTTTCAGCGGATTTGCAGCTTCAAAGTTAGGCGGCTCAAGGAAGTACCCACCCATTTCTGGGTTAAAGAACAGCACGTAACAGAACAAGAATAGGAAACCAGCAACACCAACCATATCTTTTACCGTCCCGTATGGGTGGAAAGGAATAGAGTCAATGATGTCGTATTTCTTAGTGTAATCCTTGTGGAATGGGAACTGAGTTTTGTAGTCGTCGCCCATTGTGCCTTTAGGAAGCTTAGTTTCGATACCGTCTGGGTTGTTCGAACCCACTTCGTGCAGCGCCAGTACGTGAAGTACGATAAGCAGCAGAAGTACAATTGGCAGAGCAATAACGTGCAGTGCGAAGAAACGGTTCAGCGTTGCACCAGAGATGATGTAGTCACCACGGATCCAAAGCGTTAGGTCATCACCTATAACAGGGATCGCACCAAACAGAGAAATGATTACCTGAGCACCCCAGTAAGACATTTGACCCCATGGTAGTAGGTAGCCCATGAAAGCCTCAGCCATAAGCACTAAGAAGATCAACATACCGAAGATCCAAAGTAACTCACGAGGCTTTTGGTAAGAACCGTAGATTAGACCACGGAACATATGCAGGTAGATCACAACGAAGAATGCCGATGCACCTGTTGAGTGCATGTAACGCAGTAGCCAACCGTATTCCACATCACGCATGATGTATTCAACAGAAGCAAATGCACCCTCACCAGACGGTACATAGTTCATTGTCAGCCAAATACCCGTAAGGATTTGGTTAACCAGTACTAACATTGCTAAAGAACCAAAAAGGTACCAAAAGTTAAAGTTCTTAGGCATTGGGTATTCAGATAAATGCTTCTTGTAAGCATTCATCGCGGGTAGACGTTTCTCTACCCAATCAAGCAATCCTTGCATTACGCGTCTCCCTCGTCCACACCGATCATGATCTTAGTGTCACTCAAATACATATGCTTTGGTACAACAAGATTCAATGGAGCAGGTACGCCTTGGAATACTCGACCTGCCATATCAAACTTTGAACCATGGCAAGGACAGAAGAAACCAGACTTAACACCCTGAACTTGTTCTGCAAAAGAATCTGGCAGGTAAGTT
Source organism: Vibrio sp. 10N.222.48.A3 (assembly GCF_041475345.1). Lineage (NCBI taxonomy): Bacteria > Pseudomonadati > Pseudomonadota > Gammaproteobacteria > Vibrionales > Vibrionaceae > Vibrio > Vibrio sp. 10N.222.48.A3. Next base: position 3,558 of record NZ_JBFRVX010000389.1, read on the forward strand.
GGAGAACAACCTAAGTGCGTACAGAAACCAACAGCAACGAAGAATTCCGGCTTAATTGAACGAAACTCGTTCTGCGCGTATTCTGGTTGTTGTTCAGCTTCAGATTGAGGGTCACGAAGTTGACCACCGATCGCTTTTAGATTCTCTAGCACCGATTCAGCACGGCGTACAACCCATACAGGCTTACCTTGCCACTCGACACGAACCATTTGTCCCGGCTCTAACTTACTGACTTCCACTTCCACCGGTGCGCCTGCAGCTTTCGCCTTGGCACTCGGGTTCCATGATTTAATAAAAGGCACGGCTACAGCAGCTGCTCCTAAACCACCAACAACGGCTGTTGTTGCGGTTAAGAAACGCCTGCGACCGTTATTTAAAGGCGCGTTGCTCATCCAAACATTCTCCCATTTGCTCCTTATGGATTGAAATAATTCCGAATAAAGAGCATGGCTAACAAAATATGTATTTAGTTCTATTTATTGACGGCAAATGATAAATAAAACCCTACTTTTTGACAAGATAAAGCTACCTTTTTGTAACAATCATGAGGCAAAGCGCACATTGGGTTACAAAAGCTTTCAAAATATAAGAATTTGGAAATAAAACGAGGGAGGGAAAGCGTTTAGAGGGGGCATAAAAACAAAAAGCCCGGCATATAGCCGAGCTTTGAACCACAATTCCAGTCGAAAAACTGGGAGCGTGTACTTTTTCGTAAAGAAAAATTAACGCTTAGAGAATTGAGGTTTACGACGTGCTTTACGTAGACCAACTTTCTTACGTTCAACGCAACGAGCGTCACGCGTAACATAGCCAGCTGCACGTAGAGCAGGACGTAGAGTTTCATCGTATTCCATAAGAGCACGAGTGATACCGTGGCGGATTGCGCCAGCTTGACCTGAAATACCACCACCAGAAACAGTGATGTAAAGGTCAAGTTTCTCAGTTAGTTCAACTAGCTCAAGAGGTTGTTTAACAACCATACGAGAAGTTGGACGACCGAAGTAAACATCAAGGCTGCGCTTGTTGATTACGATCTCACCAGAGCCTGGTTTGATGAAAACACGAGCTGCTGAGCTTTTGCGACGACCAGTGCCGTAGTATTGATTCTCTGCCATTGTCTTAATCCCCTTAGATGTCTAGTACTTGTGGCTGTTGAGCAACATGGTTGTGCTCAGTACCAGCGTACACTTTAAGCTTACGGTACATCGCGCGGCCTAGTGGACCACGTGGAAGCATACCTTTAACTGCTAGTTCAAGAACCATTTCTGGTTTCTTAGCAATTAGCTTTTCAAAAGTGATAGTTTTAAGACCACCTGGGAACTCAGAGTGACGGTAGTAAACCTTACCCTTAGCTTTGTTACCAGTTACAGCAACTTTCTCAGCGTTAACAACGATGATGTAATCACCAGTGTCTACGTGAGGAGTGTATTCTGCTTTGTGCTTGCCGCGTAGGCGAGAAGCGATTTCACTTGCTAGACGGCCAAGAGTTTTGCCTTCAGCGTCTACAACATACCAGTCGCGTTTTACAGTTTCTGGTTTAGCAACGAAAGTTTTCATGCTAATAATTACCTATTTAAAAAATTTACACTTAAGGAATACTCGCGTATTCCCACTGTCTAAGAGTTACCATTCATCACCCCTTCGAGTGTTGGAAAACTCTTGGCATAACGTGATTTTACTCATCGCTAGAGGCCCGCAGTAACGGTAGGTCGCAGGATTATAGAGAAGAGCGAAGAAAAAATCACCTCTTTTTGAACAAAATCACGATTTTTTTAATTCTCTTTCTTATTCGAGATAATCAAAGCTAACTTAAGTGTTCTTTTGCCAAATACTCATGGCTCTGCATTTCAATTAAACGCGACTGACAACGTTTAAACTCAAACTCTAGTTGACCATGGGTGTATAGTTTTTCTAGCTCCACTTCCGCTGAAATAATCAGTTTCACATTGCGCTCATAGAACTCATCAACTAACGCAATAAAGCGTCTAGCAGCGTCATCGGAAGTCACGCCCATTTGCAACACATCAGCCAATAGAACCGTGTGATAAACCCGAGACAACTCAATATAATCGTTCTGGCTACGAGCCGACTGACAAAGCTGAGCAAAAGTACCATGCAGCACACCATCACTCGCTTCGACCACATCTAATTGACGGTGATTAACCTCTATCTGCTTAAGCTTCTCTTTATCTTCACCAACAAGCTGCGCGTAATATGTTTCGAGGTTAATGTTCGCTTGGCTATCCAGTGGGTAATGGTAGATCTCAGCCTGCTCTAAGGTTCTCAGACGATAGTCAATTCCGCTATCAACATTAAGAATATGACAGTTGTCTTGAATGAGCTTAATAGCGGGTAAGAAACGCGCTCGCTGTAACCCGTTGCGATACAGATCCGCAGGTGGAATATTAGAGGTCGCAACCAAGATAACGTTTCGAGCGAATAACTCTTGGAACAAGGTTCCTAAGATCATGGCATCCGTGATGTCTGAAACAAAGAATTCATCAAAACAGATAATATCCGCTTCTTCTTTCAACTTATCTGCGACTAGAGGCAACGGGTCGCTAACATTACCTAGTGCCCTTAGCTCATCATGAACTCGATACATAAAGCGGTGAAAGTGAACGCGCATTTTTTTTGTGGTCGGTAAGGCATCGTAGAACGTATCCATTAAATAGGTTTTACCGCGCCCGACGCCGCCCCAAAAATAGAGGCCTTTTGGTGGCAGTGGCAGTTCTGGCTTTTTGCCCATTAACTTCTGGAATCGAGTCAGTTGAGGAATAGGGGCATTCATGTAATTTTGGAATTGATGAAAGAGTTCATCTAAAGATTTAACGGCTTGCTCTTGTGCTGGATCTCTTTGAAATCCATGTTCTTTTATATCTTGTTCGTATTTTTTAATGGGATTCATGACGACATTTCCACAATGAAAGCGATATCAGACAGCAAATAAAAATGAGCCCAAACAGTATGAGACATGTCGCTATGCGGTGAATAATGCAGCATCAAACTGCTAACTAGCGCACACGCATTTCTCTTTATACTGCGGCTTTCTCATAGTACCATGGAGCTGTATCACGTGTAACTAAGCAGTAACAAACATGTTAAAAAACAATAATAAGGAGCTGTTATGCCTTGGATGTATGCCGTTGCCGGTTTACTAGTCGGAGTTATTTTAGGGGTCGCTATTTCTCGTCTCATGACACCTGAATACAAAAAACAAAAGAACGTACAGAAAGAATTAGATAGCGCAAAGTTTGCCCTGGAACAGCAGCGACAAGAGCTAGCTGACCACTTTGCGAAATCAGCAGAAATGTTGGACACCTTAGGTAAGGACTATACAAAGCTTTACCAACACATGGAAAAAACAAGCTCAGAGCTACTCCCTAACCTGCCAGAGCAAGACAACCCATTTGTGAAAACAGCCGCTGCTCATTCGGATAAGCCACAAGATAAGTC
>NZ_JBFRVX010000389.1:7699-13019 GCF_041475345.1 Vibrio sp. 10N.222.48.A3
AGATAAGTCTTCAGTTAAAGAGTCGACGCTTGAAGAACAACCGAAAGATTACGCTAATGGCGCAACCGGTTTATTTACCGAGCAGAAGAAAGAAATCATGGATGCTCCCGATGTCGTTACAGCAAAAGCATCGTAAACATTTAACACTTCTGTGAACTTTACAAAGGTTTTTGAGTCATAACTTTCACTCAGGTCATTTGAAACTTCTCATACTTATTAAACGTATAAGAGGGTTAAGACCTTAACTAGAGAGGAGTTTATGATGAAAAAACCTTTGCTTGCTTTATCAGTACTGACTTTAAGCTTAAGTTCAATCATCACCCCCATTCAAGCTACAGCCGCACTTCCATTAAGTGTGGGTAATGAACAATTACCAAGCCTTGCTCCTATGCTTGAACAAGTAACCCCCGCTGTGGTTAGTATTGCCGTAGAAGGCAAACAGGTACAACGTCAGCAAATCCCTGAACAATTTCAATTCTTTTTTGGTCCAGAACAAACACGAGAACGCCCATTCCGCGGGCTAGGTTCTGGTGTGATCATTGATGCCAAGAAAGGCCATATTGTCACCAATTACCATGTCATCAATGGTGCCGACGATATCAAAGTAAAACTGCATGATGGTCGAGAGTACGATGCAGAGCTCATCGGCGGCGACCAGATGTCTGATATCGCGCTATTAAAACTCGAAACAGCCAAAAACCTTACCCAGATAAAAGTCGCAGATTCCGACAAATTGAGAGTCGGCGATTTCAGTGTGGCTATCGGCAACCCATTTGGGCTTGGTCAAACCGTAACATCCGGTATCGTTTCAGCGTTAGGACGTAGCGGTCTCAATCTAGAGAACTTCGAAAACTTCATTCAAACCGATGCCGCGATTAACAGTGGTAACTCTGGAGGTGCGTTAGTGAATCTTAACGGTGAACTGATTGGTATCAACACGGCCATCCTAGGACCTAACGGCGGCAATGTCGGTATCGGCTTTGCCATTCCATCCAATATGATGACAAACCTGACTGAACAGATTCTCGATTTCGGTGAAGTAAAACGTGGCATGCTTGGTGTCCAAGGTGGAGAGGTCACCTCGGAATTGGCTGAAGCGCTTGGTTATGAGTCCAGCAAAGGTGCTTTTGTTAGCCAAATTGTACCCGACAGTGCTGCAGACAAAGCCGGATTGAAAGCGGGCGATGTCATTATCTCCATTAACGGTAAGCGTATTGATACTTTTAGTGAGTTAAGAGCCAAAGTAGCCACCCTAGGTGCAGGTAAACAGATCGAGTTAGGCGTGGTTCGTGACGGTAAGAATAAGACCTTTGACGTCACGCTGGGTGAATCCACAAATAGTAAGACACAAGCTGAAAAGCTCCATGAAGGACTTGCCGGTGCAGAGCTCACCAACACAACCGACAGCGATTCAGCGACAGGCGTCAAGGTATCAAGTGTCGCTCAAGGTTCGCCAGCAGAAGCTTATCAGCTTCTTAAAGATGACATCATCATCGGGGTAAACCGACAACCAGTTAAGAACCTTGCTGAATTTAGAAAGATTCTTGAAAAACAACCTGGCGTATTGGCACTTAATATCCAGCGAGACGATAGGACTATCTATCTAGTTATTCGATAGCCATACGTCAGCGTAATTACAGGGGGGCTCAGTAAGTTTGCTTTAAACTTACTCAGTCTCCCTTTTCTTTAGATCAATCAAAATGCTATGCTTCACTGATAATCAAGTCAGTCATCCATTGACGGATGCTTCATACCTTACTTGTTGAAGAGGGAAACATGCTGTCCTTTCTATTTCGTTCTATTTCCCTTGGACTCGTTTCAGCGGCGCTTATTCTTCTCGCATTCCCGAGTTTAAGGCCGGCGATTGTTGCAGACGTCACGAACCCTCAAGTCGATAATATTGGCCCTCTTCAGATCTCATTTAACCAAGCGGTGCGACGAGCTGCACCCGCTGTGGTCAATATTTATAGTCGTAAATACGCAGAAAGCGATCGCAACAAGCTACTAACTCAAGGATTAGGTTCAGGGGTGATTGTTAGTGAGAAAGGCTACATCATTACCAACTTCCATGTTGTTGCTCAAGCTGACCAAATAGTCGTGGCACTTCAAGACGGACGAGTAGCGGCCGCACAACTTGTCGGCTCAGACAAACGCACCGATATTGCGATACTCCGAGTCAGCGGTGACAACTTACCTGTTATTCCACTGAACCCGAATTACAAAGCAAATGTCGGCGACGTGGTGCTGGCTATCGGTAACCCATACAACCTAGGGCAAACGACAACCTTTGGCATTATCTCTGCAACAGGTCGTTCTTCGATCAGTGCAGATGGTCACCAAGCCTTTATCCAGACTGATGCTGCAATCAATGAAGGTAACTCAGGTGGTGCACTGGTTAACTCACAAGGTGAGCTCGTCGGTATCAACACGGCTTCTTTCCAACAAGCTACCGACATGGAAACCTACGGGATCTCATTTGCAATCCCCTACTCACTTGCTAATAAAATCATGGAGAAGATCATCGCCGATGGTCGTGTCATTCGTGGTTATATTGGTATCGACGGACAAGACATCAATTCGGTGACATCACGCTTGCTCGGTACTAAGAACATCGGTGGTATTGTTGTCTTAGGCATTGACCCGAATGGTCCTGCAGCCGATGCCGGCTTTGAAGCACAAGATATCATTATCAGCATCAACAACACCCAAATTAGCGGACGACAGAGCGTAATGGACATTGTTACTGACCTTCGCCCGGGTACTATCATTGATGTTGGTGTATTGCGCAAAGGTGAAAACAAGACACTCAAGGTCACCATTACCGAAGACACACGCCTGTAGTCTTTATTTAGTTTGATTGCTAATAGCGAGTAACTCAAACCGCCAATTACAGAGACAAAAAGTATAGATACAAAAAACCCAGCTCTTAAGCTGGGTTTTCTTTTATCAATCAAAGCTAATGACAAACTCAATCAAAACTAGGCGTCACTAGGTTCATCGATATCGATGCGAGTCACACGCTGCAAACCTCTTGGGAGCAGACCACCACGACGACCACGCTCACCACGGAAGTTTTCAAGATCCGCAGGTTTCAAGCCAAGTTTACGTTTACCCGCGTAAATAGTCAGCGTTGCATTCTCTGGAATAGCCATCAGATGCGATACAAACTCTTCACGCTCTTTTGCTTTCGCAGAAGGGATGTTGATGATCTTGTTACCTTTACCTTTGCTCAGCTGAGGTAGGTCTTTAATAGGGAACAACAACATACGGCCTTGGTTAGTAATCGCCAGAATCTGGTTACTGTCCAAGTCTGCAATAGGGCTTGGCAACATCACTTCAGAAGCTTGTGGCAAGTTAACTAACGCTTTACCGCTCTTGTTCTTAGACAGCAGATCGCTACCCTTACAAACAAAGCCATAACCAGCATCAGAACCGACTAACCATAGCTGTTCATTCTCTCCCATCACCACTTGGCGAATCGAAGAACCCGGACTGACGTTCAGGCGGCCTGTAATTGGCTCACCTTGGCTACGTGCCGACGGTAATGAATGAGATTCAAGGGAGTAGCTTCGGCCATCACTGCCAAGGAACACCGCTTGTTGGTTACTCTTACCCTTAGCACTCGCTAAGAACTTATCACCAGATTTGTAGTTCAAGCCTTCAGCATCAACTTCATGCCCTTTAGCATGACGAATCCAACCTTTCTCAGACAACACAACCGTGATTGGTTCGCTTGGTACTAAGTCGCGTTCTGTTAGCGCTTTCGCTTCAGCACGCTCAATCAGAGGTGAGCGACGATCATCGCCGTATTTATCTGCATCTGCTTGGATTTCTTTCTTGATCAACGTATTCAAGCGACGCTCTGAACCGAGTAGCTTTTCAAGCTTTTCGCGTTCAGCTTCAAGCTCTTCTTGTTCCGCTCGGATTTTAAACTCTTCTAACTTAGCTAAGTTACGAAGTTTAATATCAAGAATCGCATTGGCTTGAATTTCAGAAATGTTGAAACGGCTCATCAATACAGGACATGGTTCGTCTTCTGTACGAATGATTTCAATCACTTCATCGATATTAAGATAAGCAGCAAGCAAACCTTCTAAAATATGCAAACGTGCTAGTACTTTATCTAAACGGTACTGCAAACGACGGCGAACGGTCGTGCGACGGAACTCAATCCACTCTTTCAGAATTTGAACTAGGCCTTTAACTTGAGGACGATTGTCTAAACCAATCATGTTCAAGTTAACCCGGAAGTTTTTCTCTAGATCCGTCGAAGCGAATAGGTGACTCATCAATTGGTCACAGTCGATACGGTTTGAACGAGGAACGACAACGATGCGAGTTGGGTTCTCGTGATCCGATTCGTCACGCAAGTCGTCAACCATTGGCAGCTTCTTAGCGCGCATCTGGTTAGCAATTTGCTCAAGTAACTTCGCACCTGACACTTGATGAGGTAAAGCAGTGATAACAATATCAGAGCCTTCCTTGTGCCAAACCGCGCGCATCTTGATGCTGCCACGGCCTGTACGGTAGATCTTTTCGATGTCCGACTTCGGCGAAATAATCTCAGCCTCTGTCGGGTAATCAGGGCCTTGAATGAAACCCATCACATCTGGAAGTTCAGCTTTCGGCGTATCAATCAAGTGAATCGCTGCGTTCGCCACTTCACGGACATTGTGAGGCGGGATGTCCGTCGCCATACCTACCGCGATACCAGTAATACCGTTAAGTAAGATATGAGGTAGACGTGCTGGCAACATCTGAGGCTCTTTCATGGTGCCATCAAAGTTTGGTTGCCAATCAACGGTGCCTTGACCTAGTTCACCTAGAAGAACCTCAGCAAACTTAGATAATTTCGCTTCGGTATAACGCATCGCAGCGAACGATTTCGGGTCGTCCGGAGCACCCCAGTTACCTTGACCGTCTACCAATGGGTAGCGGTAAGAGAAAGGCTGCGCCATCAATACCATCGCTTCGTAACAAGCAGAGTCACCGTGTGGGTGATACTTACCTAATACGTCACCAACGGTACGTGCTGATTTTTTGTATTTCGATGCAGCTGATAAGCCCAGCTCAGACATCGCGTAGATAATACGACGCTGTACTGGCTTCAAGCCATCACCGATATACGGTAATGCACGATCCATGATCACGTACATTGAGTAATTTAAGTAGGCATCTTCGGTGAACTTGCGCATTGGCAGCTGTTCAACGCCATCATATGTAATTTCGTTAGACATCCATTATACCTCGGCCATATCACCGTTAGTCTGTAGCCATGTACGGCGATCATCTGCACGTTTTTTACCAAGCAGCATGTCCA
>NZ_JBFRVX010000390.1:0-18905 GCF_041475345.1 Vibrio sp. 10N.222.48.A3
ACATATCATCCAATCGGCCAGCCGCATTGATACGTGGACCAAGCGCAAAACCAAAATCGGAGGCAACTAAACGCTTAGCATCTCGCTTAGCAATTTCAATCAAGGCTTGAATACCCGGACGCGCTTTGCCTGCACGAATGCGTTGTAGCCCTTGGTGTACCAAGATTCGGTTGTTTTCATCAAGTGGTACCACATCCGCAACAGTACCCAGTGCCACTAGATCAATCAGTTCCATCAACTTGGGTTCTGTCATGCCGTGTTGAGAAAACCAGCCCAACTTACGCATATGAACACACAATGCCATCATCAGGTAAAAGGCGACACCCACACCGGCTAGCGCTTTTGAAGGAAATGCGCAGCTTTCTAGGTTGGGATTGACCATTGCATCTGCAATCGGTAATTCAGAACCAGGCAAGTGATGATCAGTAACCAGTACATCAAGGCCTTTCTCTTTAGCAAAGCGAACACCGTCAATTGAAGATACACCGTTGTCGACTGTCATGATCACTTCAGCACCAAGTTCGATCGCCTGTTCGACAACCTCGGGGCTCAAGCCATAACCATCTTCAAAACGATTGGGGACCAGATAATCAACATTAGAGCTGCCCAACATTCGCAGAGCAAGCACAGACAACGCGGAGCTTGTCGCGCCATCGGCATCAAAGTCACCAACAATGATGATGCGCTTTTGCTGCTGAATGACTTTGAACAACAATTCAACCGCAGCATCAATACCGCCCAGTTTTTGATAAGAGTGCAAACCTTTCGCAGCTGTCTCTAGCTGGTCAGCACTGTCGATTCCGCGACTCACATAAATGCGCTTTAACAAGTCAGGTAAGTGAGCAGGTAAGACTGAAGTGTCGACCTCAGGACGGCGTTGGATCTCTATCATATAAAAATGGGCCTGATATCAATCAGGCCACTCCTTAAATCAAAAACAGGGGGGAATAATAGGTAATAAAAAATGAAGATTACTGCTCTAAACGCTGAATAAGTTGCGCTGGAGGTAAGTAACCACTCACCAACTCACCACTTGCTAGCACGATAGCCGGAGTGCCATTGATGCCAAGCTCACGACCGAGTTGGTATTGTTTAGCAATGATCTGCTTTTGCTCTGCTAGGTCTTTACCAGACGCTGGCATTTGACGATTGACTTTAGCATCATGCATAGCTGTTTTTGGATCATCAGACGCCCAGATTGCCGCCATTTGATCGGCAACTTGCCCTGTCGCACCTTGACGTGGGTAAGCCATGTAACGAACGGTGATACCCAGATCGTTGTAGCCTTGCATTTGACTGTGCAGACGAACACAGTAGCCACAAGTAATGTCAGTAAATACCGTCACAACGTACTTTTCGTTATCTGCTTTGTATTCGATAACCGTATCCGACATCGCTGCTACTTTTTCAGCATTCAGTGGAGCCTGACGCTCAGCCAAAACATCACTGAACTTACCGTTTTCATCCAAAGAGTAAAGTGTACCAGCTAGAAAATGATCGCCCTCTGGAGAAGAAAAGATAATACCGCTGTTGGTTTGAACTTCTAAAAGACCATCGATATCCGAAGGAACAATCTTATCGACCTTAATACCGATTTTTTCAAAACGCTTAGTTAACGCAGCTGTATCAATAGCTTGAGCTGGAGCAGCTTCTACGGCTGTTGATGTTGTTTCTACTTTCGCCTCTGATGCATTACATGCAGTAATCATGAGAGGAAGCGCTAGTAGAGGAAGACGGCGTAATACGCTCATTAGGTTCACCTTAAAAATAAATGGATTTAAGCACGTGGGTGATGCTGAGCGTGAATTTGCTTCAGCCTTTCAGTCGCCACATGAGTATAAATTTGGGTGGTCGATAAGTCACTATGTCCAAGCAACATCTGTACGACCCTGAGATCGGCGCCATAGTTCAGTAAATGAGTGGCAAAAGCATGTCTCAATACGTGTGGAGACAATAATTCCGTGTCGATACCAGCAATGACCGAATAATGCTTGATACGATACCAGAACGTTTGACGAGTCATTTGCTTAGCGCGTTTACTCGGAAAAACCACATCCGAGCTGTTATCACCGAGCAGTTGTGGCCGACCTTGTTCAATAAAAGTCTCTATCCAATCGACGGCGTTTTCGCCCATTGGCACCAAGCGCTCTTTACCGCCCTTACCAATAACACGCACCACGCCTTGTCTTAGGCTGATGTTTTCCATCGTCAAACTGACGAGTTCCGTAACACGAAGTCCAGTTGCATAGAGTAACTCAAGCATCGCTTTATCGCGAAGCTCGATTGGATCGTTTGGATCTGGCGCTTCAAGCAGCGAATCCACTTGTTCTTCACTCAAATCTTTTGGCAAGCGCTTCGGCAGTTTGGGACTGATCAACAATGCACTAGGGTCGTCGGCTCTTACTTTCTCGCGGTGTAGATATTGAAACAAGCGACGAATAGCCGACAACATACGAGCGCGAGAAGTCTGCTTAAAGTCAGCATCGGCTAACCAACCTTGATAATCCTGTAGTCCTGAAAGACTAATAAAATCGAGGCGGTAATTGTTCTTTTCCATCCACGTTAGAAGCTTAGACAGGTCGGTACGGTACGAGACAAGCGTATTCTCCGATAATCCTCGCTCCATCCACATAGCATCTAAAAACTGTTCTACTAGACCGTGGTCTGCGCTCTGCCCTTGAGGCGACTGCATAGTGTTACTCACAATATTGGAAACTGTTTTGAGAGTATGCCAGAGCAAATATGAATGCCATAAAAATTACGACTTGAGCGGATAATCGCTGCAATCGAAGTCGATTTATGGTTAGAATTCGCCATCTGAAATTAAAATTGAACGTTTGCTATGAAAATTGGATTATTTTACGGCTCAACCACCTGCTACACAGAAATGGCAGCAGAGAAAATTCGCGGCATTATTGGTGAAGACCTAGTTGATATCCATAACGTGAAAGAAACCCCTCTTTCATTGATGGCGGACTACGATCTTTTACTGCTCGGTATCTCAACTTGGGACTTCGGTGAAATCCAAGAAGATTGGAATGAACTGTGGGAAGACATTGCAACCACGCCAATGAAAGGCAAGGTTGTAGCGCTGTTTGGTTTAGGTGACCAAGAAGGCTACGGCGAGTGGTTCTTAGATGCGATGGGTCTATTACATGATGAGCTGAAAATCGCTGGCACTGAGTTTGTCGGTTTCTGGCCAAACGATGACAGCTACGAGTTCGAAGCGTCTAAAGCTCTCACTGAAGACCAATCTCAATTCGTTGGTTTGGCGCTTGATGAAGATTCACAATACGAACTGAGCGACGACCGTATCGCTAGCTGGGTTGAACAAGTACTGGTTGAGTACAGCGAAAAGCTATAACCAAACAGAAGTACACTCAGCTAAGTAACTCAGTAGCGAAGTAGCGAAGTAGCGAAGTAGCGAAGTAGCAGAATATTAAAAGATCACAGAATACAAAAAGGCCTCATTACTGCGAAGTAATGAGGCCTTTTCTATTTCATGTCGAAGGACAATGTCATCTCAACGGAAGATTAAACAGTCTCTTCAGCCATCTCTTGCTCTGTTGATTTACCAACGAAGAACATACAGATGATTGCGGCAGTTGTTGGAAGCAACCAACCCATACCGATTTCGAACAACGGCAGCATGTTCATTGCAGATACATCTATACCTGCAACTTTAGCACCATCGATAAGAGCAAACAGTAGAGACACTAATACCACTACGCGGTAAGCCGCTTTTGGATTAGGAAAGCGGCTGCGCAAGAATGTCAGTGCGACCAATGCGATTGCTACTGGATAAAGTGCAAACAGAACTGGAACAGACAGAGAAATTAACTGAGAAAGGCCAACGTTCGCTACGGTTGCACAAGCTACACCGTTGATGATTACCCAGGTCTTGTAAGACAGAGGTGTTAGCGAGCTGAAGTAATCAGAACATGCTGATACAAGGCCAATCGCCGTCGTTAGACAAGCCAATAGTACGATCACAGAAAGCACGAGTTGACCTGAAGGGCCAAACAAAGATTGGACGTATAGGCTTAAGATAGCGCCGCCATTATCTGCACCTGCTGCAACTGTTGCGCTTGTTGCGCCCAGGAAGAACAGAGAGATGTAAACAAATGCTAGACCCGCAGCGGCAATACAGCCCGCACTGATTAGGTACTTAGTTGTTGCTGCGCGGTCAGTCACGCCTTTACTGCGAATTGCGTCAACAATCAGCATGCCAAACATCAAAGCAGCAAAAGTATCCATGGTGTTGTAGCCTTCAAGGAAACCTTTGGTCAGTGGCTGAGTGATGTACTCACCGTGAGCCGCAAGGACATCACCTTGTGGGTTAATGAACACAGCAACTGCCAGTACAACCAAACCAACGAATAGTGCAGGCGTAAGTACCTTGCCAATAACGTCAATAAGCTTACCTTGTGACCATGAGAAGAACATCGCTACCACAAAAAATGCAATCGAAAAGAGAGTTAGATGAACTTGAGTCGCATCAATGAAGAACGGCTTCACCGCCATCTCATATGCAACAAGGCCAGTACGCGGTGCAGCAAATGCAGGACCGATAATGATAAAGATCAGCACAGCCATGATGGTTGCAGCTTTCTTAGGAAGATCTTTAGTTAAGTGACCCCAAGAGCCACCAGCCACTGCAACCGCGACGATAGTGATTAACGGCAGACCAACGGCAGTCAGCAGAAAACCAGACATCGCTGGAAGAAAGTGATCACCAGCTAATTGGCCAGCTAGAGGTGGGAAGATGATGTTACCCGCACCTAAGAAAAACGCAAAAAGCATAAAGCCCAATGCCATTATATCTGTTAGTTTTAGACTCTGTTTCACAGATAATCCTTAATTATATTTATGAGTTTATGTTGTGCTTACATGAATGTTACAGCGAGAAGCTGCCAATCAATCTTTAAAATAGTCGCGCATAATGACGAAACACTCGGCTAGCTGCAAGTCACCATAAAAAAACACCATATAAATTTGCATATATAAACAAAAAGTAGTGAATTAAACTAAATATATGCAGATTAACATAATTATCAACCGATCATTGTTAGCAACAATAGATAAGCAATTAGAATATTAATTTACACAAATAGTTAACATTAGAGCTAATCACTTAAAATATCTCGATAATCAGAATATTCATGAAAGACAAAACGACAAATACTAAAAGCTTCAATTTTAAGAGGTTCTCTATTTACGGAGGACAGAGCGGCATGCCTGTTAGCACCGATGGAGTACTGCTCGGATCATGGATTAACCTTGCCCCTGAATCATTAGTACTCGATATAGGGACAGGAACAGGTCTGTTGGCCTTGATGGCTGCGCAGCGTTTTGAGGATGCTTCAATCTCTGCGATCGATATTGATCAGCACGCCATTGATGCTGCCACAGTCAATATTGAGCAGTCGCCTTGGCAAGATCGTATCTCCCTTCATCACGACAGCGTGTTAACCACGGATTTCTCGCAACAATTTGATGCCATAATTTGTAATCCGCCCTACTTCAACTCTGGTGAACAGGCACAGCAAAGTCAAAGAGCCACCGCTAGACACACCGACAGCTTGGATCACCTTCAACTTGCCCAGTGTTGTTTCGAGATAACAACTGATGCCGCCACCGCCAGTTTTATACTGCCGACGCCCGAAGGAGAAGGCTTCATCAAACTTGCCGAGCAATGTGGTTGGTACCTAGCAAAGCGCCTTGATGTGAAAACAACCGACAAAAAACCGCCAAGCAGAATCCTGTTTGAACTATCTAAAGATCCTGTTAGCGAGCAAGATTTGCAGCGTGAATCGCTTACGATCCATCACGATGGCGGTTATAGCGAGGCATTTATTGCCCTTACTAAAGATTTTTATCTCAAGATGTAGCAAATACCATGTGATCCTAATCACTAATGCTTCTATAATGTCCGACTACTCTTTTTTATCGTCTGCTTTTTGAGGCAGAAACATTTATTGCTTGTGGAGAAACAACAGTGATCAGAACCTTTGCAGAACTCGATCTAAACCAAGAGCTGCTTAAAGCAATTGACGAAATGGGCTACGAACGCCCAACACAGATACAAGCTGAAGCAATCCCACAAGCGTTAGATGGAAGAGACGTTTTGGCTTCTGCGCCAACAGGTACTGGTAAAACAGCATCATTTGTATTGCCAGCACTGCAATACCTACTGGATTTCCCACGTAAGAAATCTGGCCCTGCACGTATGCTTATCCTGACGCCAACGCGTGAGCTAGCAATGCAGATCACCGAACAAGCACGTGAACTTGCTAAATACACCAGCCTAAATATCTTTACGATCACGGGCGGTGTGATGTACCAAGAGCACGCAGATATCTTAAGCACGACTCAAGATATCGTAGTCGCAACACCTGGTCGTCTGATGGAATACATTGAAGGCGAGCGTTTTGACTGCCGTGCGATTGAATGGCTGGTTCTCGATGAAGCTGACCGTATGCTAGACATGGGCTTTGGTCCTGTTGTTGACCGTCTGTCTGCAGAGTGTCGCTGGCGTAAACAAACTTTACTTTTCTCAGCAACGCTAGAAGGTAAAGGTATTGAAGGTTTCACTGAAGACCTTCTGAAAAACCCAGCAGAGATCGATGCAAAATCGTCATTGCGTGAACGTAAGAAGATCACTCAATGGTATCACCGTGCCGATTCAGCTAAGCACAAGCTTGATATCCTAAAACATATCATCACAGAGCAAGCTGAACGCAGCATCATCTTCTTGAAGACTCGTGACCGCCTAGGTGACCTACGAGCTCAATTAGAAAGTGCACAGATCCCGTGTGTATGGATCCAAGGTGAAATGCCTCAAGATCGTCGTAACAACGCGATTTCTCGTTTCCGCGATGGTTCTATCAACGTACTGCTGGCAACTGACGTCGCAGCTCGTGGTATCGACCTTCCAGATGTAAGCCACGTTATTAACTACGACATGCCGCGTACAGCAGATGTATACCTACACCGCATCGGCCGTACGGCTCGTGCAGGTAAGAAAGGTAACGCGGTTTCTATCATTGAAGCGCACGATCAACTAATGATTGAACGTGTGGCTCGTTACACTGAAGATGCGATCAAAGAGCGCTTCATCGAAGGCATGCGCCCAACGCATAAGAAAGCCGCGGTAACAAAGAAGAAAAAACCGAAGAAAGAAGACAAGAAAGCGGTGGCTAAGCAAAAAATTGCTAAGAAAAAGAAAATCGCTAAGAAAAAGAAAGCCGTTAAGAACAAGTAATCGAACCGCCTTTCAATGATTCAATAAAAAGCCCCATGCAGTTATCTGCATGGGGCTTTTCTTTGTCTGGCTTATTATTGTCTGGCCTGTTATCAGGCTAAATAACTCGTCTCTAATTTTAATTACAGGCTAAAGCCGAAGTAACTCGTTAACCAAGAGTGACTAATTAACCAAGAGCTATTAGTTTTGCTCTTCACGCTTGAAGACTAACTCTTTCACGTTCGACTCTTCTTCAACGAAGTAGTAACCCGCCGTATCAAACTTGGTCAGTGCTTCCACTGAATCGATTTTGTTCTCAATGATGTAGCGAGCCATCATGCCACGCGCTTTCTTGGCGTAAAAACTGATCACCTTGTACTGGCCATTCTTGCAGTCTTTAAAAACTGGCGTGATGATTTGACCATCAAGGCTCTTCGGCTTCACCGCTTTAAAGTATTCGTTCGATGCTAGGTTAATCAACACATTGTCGCCTTGAGCATTCAGCGCTTCATTCAGCTTATCTGTGATGATGTTACCCCAGAACTGGTACAAGTTAGTACCACGAGCATTGGCCAAACGTGTACCCATCTCTAGGCGGTATGGCTGCATCAGATCTAACGGCTTAAGCAAGCCATATAACCCAGAAAGCATGCGCAGGTGATTCTGTGCGTAGTCAAAATCATCGTCCGACAATGTTTCAGCATCTAAGCCTGTGTAGACGTCACCTTTGAACGCCAAAATAGCTTGGCGAGCATTCTCTTGGGTAAAGGTCTCACTCCATTGCTCAAAGCGCGCTACGTTCAGCCCAGCAATCTTATCGCTTACCTTCATCAATGCTGATACATCAGCAGGTGTCAGCTTACGACACACTTCAATAAGCTCTGCAGAGTGCTCAACAAACTCTGGCTGGCTGAAGCGCTCAGTCGCTAATGGTGATTCGTAATCTAATGTCTTGGCTGGAGAAACGACAACTAACATAACTTTACCCTAATCGGTTATCTAACTGGATGCAGCTAGAGTATAGAAAAAACATCAACTTGTCTTTATGACTCTTCCTATTACTTTGATAGACAGATCTAGCTGTAAGTCGCTTACAAAGAAGAATCGATAATAAAGAAAATATCGCAGGCAAAGAAAAAGGCTAAGGTCGAAACCTTAGCCTTTCTAATGATTTTAGGATGAGTGATGAATCACTCCAACAAGATTACTTCTTCTTGTTGTTAACCCAAATACCATCTTCCAATTGAGCCTTAAGCTCTGGGAAATCATCCGCATCGAACGTGGGTACTTTACCCGCGTCTAATTGACGGTTGTAGTCTTTCGCTAGCTTAATCACGATACCCGACAGCAAGATGATCGCTACCAAGTTCACAATCGCCATTAGGCCCATCGATACGTCAGCTAATGCCCATACCGTTGGCAGTGTCGCGAGAGAACCGAACATAACCATACCCAGTACAACGATACGGAACAGCACTAGGCCCTTCTTGTTGTTGTGCTCTAAGAAGATAAGGTTTGTTTCTGCGTACGAGTAGTTTGCAATGATTGAAGTGAAAGCGAAGAAGAAAATCGCTACCGCTACAAAGATACCACCCCATTCGCCGACTTGTGCTGTTAGTGCACGTTGCGTGAGTTCGATACCCGTTACTTCACCGTGTGGTACATATTCACCAGACATCAAGATGATTGCTACTGTTGCAGAACAGATAACAATTGTGTCCATGAACACACCTAGCATTTGCACATAACCTTGTGATGCTGGGTGTGGTGGGTAAGGCGTAGCAGAAGCTGCTGCGTTTGGCGCAGAACCCATACCCGCTTCGTTCGAGAACAAACCACGTTTGATGCCGTTAATCATCGCTTGTGCGATTGCGTAACCTAGGCCACCCGCTGCTGCTTCTTGCAGACCGAATGCACTCTTGAAGATAAGAGCCAGAACTTCAGGCACTTTCTCAATGTTCATTAGCATTACGTAGATAGCGATAGCTAAGTAAGCCAGTGCCATAATTGGAACAATGATTTCTGCAGTGCGAGCAATCTTACGGATACCACCGAAGATAACGAATGCAGAGATAATTACGATACCAACACCAACGTAGCTGCGCTCAAAGTCGAATGCCGTGTTCATTGCGCTTGCAATCGCGTTCGCTTGAACCGCGTTGAATACAAGACCGAATGCAATGATTAGGAAGATAGAGAATAGAACCCCCATCCAACGCATACCTAGGCCTTTCTCCATGTAGTATGCAGGGCCACCGCGGTAGTTACCGTCGTTATCACGCGTTTTGTATAGCTGTGCCAGTGTGCTTTCTGCAAACGATGTTGCCATACCTAGCATGGCAATTAGCCACATCCAGAAGATAGCGCCAGGGCCACCAGCGGTTAGTGCTACAGCAACACCAGCCATGTTACCCGTACCGACACGTGCTGCTAGACTAGTACAAAGTGCTTGGAAAGAGGAGATACCTGCACTGTCTGCTTTACGGCTGTTTCTAAGAACAGAAAACATGTGGCCGAAATGGCGGAATTGAATGAAACCTAGTCGTACAGTGAAGTAGATACCCACACCAACGAGTAAGTAAACTAAGATAGATCCCCAAAGGAGATCGTTCATCAAATTGATTAAGTCTGTCACGTGAACCTCGTAATTGAGTTTAAGCACCGATCTTGCTTCCTAGCCTTCCTCTAGATCACCTATGCCAGTGTCAATAGTTGTGTCGGCATTAGATTTATATTTATTTGTTGCGATCTAGATTGTAAATGTCGCTTCATGCATCCATTTTACGTATCGGTGTATTTTTTGACGGGCGGATAATGCAGCGAGACGGCCTAAAAATCAATATGAAAATAAACACATATTAAAATGACATTTCACTAATAATACACCTTTTGTTAACACAACTTTCAACAATAGCGCCTAATAAAAGTCACATTGTCAGGACATAATATCAACAAAAACTAAGGCACTATAAAAACAAAAACACCATCCCGTAAAAATGACGTCAGCCTAGGTTTTACAAGGTATAGTGAAGATCTGTGTTTTTTTCTAGGGTAATGAGATCCCTATACTACACGGCACAATGCGCACTTAAATGCACTGTAGTCAAAATGCTATTCCATTTGCACAATGAATTAACATTCAATCCCCCCTAATTTAATCGTTTACTTAAGTTTGTTTGCTTATTTTTTGTACACAAAAATCCCCGAAATGTGTGAGCATGCATAATAAAACAGAACAAAAACTTCATATATTTGAAACGAATGAGAAACAAATCAAGGTTATTGTGAACTTAAATATGATATTTAATGGTTCGTAAGAACGAATCCCACGGAAGGAGATATGCTTATGGATAGCTTTCAATTCGATGAATTATCAGAACTAGAAATGCCTCGTACCACTCAAAAAACACGCTCTAAACCACTCAAACGTAAATGGCGTGAAATTGAGGCAATCAATGATCGTAGACAGCTTGAGAAAGAGCTTAGAGAGATGAACCTAGGTCTCGATTTTAGCCTTGACGATATAAAGCTTTAATCAGC
Organism: Vibrio sp. 10N.222.48.A3; assembly: GCF_041475345.1. Classification (NCBI taxonomy): domain Bacteria; kingdom Pseudomonadati; phylum Pseudomonadota; class Gammaproteobacteria; order Vibrionales; family Vibrionaceae; genus Vibrio; species Vibrio sp. 10N.222.48.A3. Next base: position 10,784 of record NZ_JBFRVX010000390.1, read on the forward strand.
ACGATAAGAAATCAGATAGCAAAAAGCACCTGTATAGGTGCCTTTTTTATTTTACGAGGTATTTAATCCGCTCAAAGCGTCATTTGGGAACTAGCCCTCTAAAATAGAGAGCATCTAAAATAGTCACGCTTCAACATGACAACTGGCTAAACGCACTCTTGTTCATTTTGTCGAACACGAGCCGCGAGTTGGCGGTACTCATCAGCAATTGTCTCTCCAAAGACAGGGTCGTCTTCAGGTTGAAGCCATTGAGACTCCACCTCTTGCCAATCTTTAACTGTGAACGACTCAACAATCATTGGTAACACATGCTTCTCTTCATATTCCATGTGTTTTCGTTGAGCTTTAACAAAAGCTTCAAGCTGCTCAATAAATACTTGTTGAGGAACGACCGCATCTTGAAGGATCATATCGACCACACCTAAAAAGTCCGCCGTTTTCTCGGAAAGCAATTGATGCTCCAGTTCCAAGTCTTCAATGACTTGATCACTGCCATATTGCTTTAGGTAGTAACGATAAATAACATCTTCTTTCGGGTGATGCACCTTGTCTGAATGGTTCATCAGATAATGAACCACCTCTGCGATCAGGCTATAGTTTATTTCTCGCTCTTGTTTTAGAAGCTCTAACTTATTGTTGAGTATCGCGAGCAAACGAGCCATATAGCCATGCTCTCGTCTTATCCTTTCAATCATCATAGTATTGCACTCCATTACACCTACTATTTACAAGTGTATATGAAGATAGCAATTTGTGGTTTGACCCTGCTCAGAAAACCATCAATCTACAGTGCCAGTGGTAATGTCCAATCGATAGGCTGTTGATTAATAGAAGAGAGTAGCTCGTTGGTCATCGAAAAATGCTGACAACCGAAGAAACCACGGCGTGCTGATAATGGTGATGGATGAGGTGCAACCAACACATGGTGCTTGTCTGCATCAATCGCTTGGCCTTTCTTCTGGGCGTGTGCGCCCCACAACAAGAAGATGATCGGTTCAGAGCGCTGATTGAGCTCTGCAATAATGGCATCGGTAAAGGTTTCCCAACCACACTTAGCATGTGAGTGTGCTTTTGCCTCTTCTACTGTCAGTACCGTATTCAACATTAACACCCCTTGAGATGCCCAAGTGTCGAGGTAGCCATGACTCGGGATCTCAAAGCCCTCTATATCTTGCGCAAGCTCTTTGTACATATTACGTAGAGAAGGAGGGATTTTTACACCTGGCAGTACAGAAAAAGCTAAGCCATGAGCTTGGTTAGCGCCGTGATAAGGATCTTGCCCTAGGATAACCACGCGTACGGACTCGAAAGGCGTCATATCGAAGGCACTGAACACCAGCTCTTGAGGAGGGTAGACGGTTTTCCCACTATTTCGTTGCTGTTCAACAAACGCGAGGACACTCTGAAAGTACTCTTTGTCACGTTCATCATTAATAATGGATTCCCAAGTCTTTGGTGCGCTCATCGTTTTACTTCCCAATCATCAAGGTTTCTAGCGGCTTTCGCCAGACAAAAAAATAGCTGTATCGGCTAACTGTCCTAAATAAGGCTCTAGTTATACCTCATACAGCTATCAATAAACATGATGTGTAGGGTTCACTTGTTGATGAATCATAATAATCAGTTCAAGTTGTGTTTATCTCGATTAGCCACTTTTCTGCTGTGTACGGTGGTGCCCGTGGTTATGCACGTGACGGTTTGGTGTTGGTAAACGGCGTGCGACAGCAACAGTTGAAGTTTGGGTGATTGAATACATAAAGGCACCTCCTCTAAGACATCGTGAACTACATATTCACTTTAATACTATGAAAGAAAGGTGCCAATTTTTAGGAGTAGAAGGAAATTAATTATTCCCTCTATTATTACGCGTCTTCGCTCGCTAGCGTTGCTGAGCGATGGAACATCCTAAGTTGTTGAATTTCCTCTTTCCAGATAGTCGAATCAATGGTTTCTAAAATGAGAGGGATACCATTAAAGCGAGAATCAGAGGCTATATACTCAAAACAATCCCAGCCTATTTCGCCTTTTCCTAAAGAATGGTGTCGATCTACACGGCTTGCAAACTCAGCTTTTGAATCATTGATGTGCATTGCTCTTAGATAGTGCATACCCACGATGCGGTCGAACTCAGCAAAAGTATGATCACATGCTTCTTTTGTTCGTAGGTCATAACCGGCTGTAAAAGTATGGCAAGTGTCTAAACACACACCAACGCGTGATTTATCTTCTACTTGGTCGATGATCTCTGCTAGTTGCTCAAACTTCCAGCCAAGGTTCGTCCCCTGCCCTGAGGTATTCTCAATCACCGCAATCACATCAGGCACCGCTTGATGAGCCAAATTGATAGACTCGGCGATCTTGGCCAAACATTCGCTTTCTGAGATTTTCTTCAAATGACTCCCAGGATGAAAATTCAAAAGCGTGAGTCCTAGTTGGTTACAACGCTCCATTTCATCAATAAAAGCCGCACGTGATTTCTCTAGCTTCTCTTCTTCTGGTGCTCCTAGGTTAATAAGGTAGGAGTCATGAGGAAGGATGTGCTCAGCGCTAAAACCTAACATTTTACAGTTGGCTTTAAAGGCGCTGATGGTTTTGGCTTCTAGCGGCTTTGCTGCCCACTGTCTTTGGTTTTTGGTGAACAGTGCAAAAGCATTGGCGCCAATCTCTCTTGCGCGCATTGGCGCCTGATCAACACCGCCCGCAGCAGACACATGCGCACCAATAAACTTAATATTAGTTTCAGGTTTTGAAGATGAATTATTGTTTGTCATTAAATCACTTTACACTTTCAGGATGCTTAATAATTAAAGGGTCGTATCACTTACAGGTCAATAAAAACACAACAAATGTAGTAAATTTACAACAAATGCCACTGTTAAATATTTTTTATACTTTAAAATATTTTGTAATTACTTTGTTTTCAAAGGTTTTATTGATTTAACTCAAAGTAATCACCTTGAAAAAAATGAGGTTTTTGGTTGTTTTTTGACTTAAATCAATATTAAACTACCACAAACTAGGTATACATTACTCAGCTCAATAAAATTCGAAAGTTAACACCATAATCAAACCACATAAAGTGGACTAGGAGATAGTTATGATCCAAGGTATTCAAATTACTAAAGCAGCAAACGATGACCTACTAAACTCAATCTGGCTACTAGATAGCGAGAAGAATGAAGCTCGTTGTGTTGTTGCTACTTCAGGTTTCGAAGCTGACCAAGTTATCTCAGCTGCAGACCTAGGCGAGTACGAAAGCCGTGAAGTTGCTATCGAAGCAGCACCACGCATCGAAGGTGGTCAACACCTAAACGTTAACGTTCTTAAGCGTGAAACGCTAGAAGATGCTGTTGCTCACCCAGAGAACTACCCACAGCTAACTATCCGTGTATCGGGTTACGCTGTACGTTTCAACTCTCTAACTACTGAACAGCAACGTGACGTTATCGCACGTACGTTCACTGAGTCTCTATAATTTTTAGAGCTTGAATTAGAATACAAAAACGGCGCTCATTGAGCGCCGTTTTTATTTGTTCAACAATACCGATATAGGTTACGGTTGAACTCGACGAAGCACTGCTTTTAGCACTTCAAAATCGTTATCTAGATCTTCAGACAACAACTCCATCACCGCGTGTTTTGCTAGCGGACCAGGAAGTTCAATGTCAGTACCTAAGATGTCATCAACCACTTCTTTGAATTTCGCAGGGTGTGCCGTACATAAGAAAAGGCCTGTCTCGCTCTCTTGCAGTTGCTCTTCCAATAGACGGTAAGCAATCGCACCATGAGGTTCACACAGGTAACCTTGAGCTTTTAGATCACGTACTGATTCAGCACTCTGCTCATCAGATACTTTACCTTTACCCAAAGTATCCAGTCCCCAACCTTTCAGTTGGCAAAGCTCTTCGATACGTGGCCAGTTGTTTGGTTGGCTCACGTCCATCGCGTTCGATGTTGTCGCAACCGTTGGTTTTGGATCCCATTGACCTGTTTCTAGGTAACGGGGAACCGTGTCGTTTTCGTTGGTTGCTGCAATGAAGCGTTTAACCGGTAAGCCTAGCGCTTTCGCTAATAGACCCGCAGTTAGGTTACCAAAGTTACCACTTGGTACAGAGATAACCAGATTTTCACGTTGCTCTTTGGTTAGCTGAGAAGCCGCCTCAAAGTAGTAACAGATCTGAGCCATCAAACGGCTGATGTTGATTGAGTTTGCTGAGTTTAAGCCAATTTCTTTACGCAATTCAGCGTCGTCAAACGCGTCTTTTACTAATGCCTGACACGCATCAAAATCGCCATCAATCGCGACAGTATGGATGTTCTTACCTAACGTACAGAATAGCTTTTCTTGCAGTGGGCTGATCTTGCCTTTCGGGTACAGGATAACAACATTGATGTTTTCCATGCCGTAGAATGCGTGTGCAACCGCAGCGCCAGTATCACCCGATGTTGCCGTTAAGATTGTGATTTGACCGCCATCAGAAACCGCAGCCAAAGATTGAGCCATAAAACGGCCACCGAAATCTTTAAATGCTAACGTTGGACCGTGAAACAGTTCAAGTGCGTAAACACCGTCTTTCACTTGGTTGATCGGTGCTGGGAATTGGAATGCCGCATCCACTAGTTGATCAATCTGTTCTTTTGGTAACTCATCACCAATTAGAGCAGAAAGAATCTTTGAACTACGAGGGACAAAGTCCTCTGCAAGTAGTGCATCGATGTCATCGAACTTAGGCAGCTCTGATGGGAAAAATAGACCTTGATTACGACCTAGACCTTGACGAACGGCTTGGCCAAAAGAGACTTGCTCATCGTTTTCTTTGATGTTGTACAGCTTCATAACTCACTTCCTGTAACGATCGAACCTTGTTTATCTAAGCGACAAACGTGGACGAATCCTTCTTCATTTTGTACGTAGTTTTGTTCTAACCAGCGTGCAACACGCTCGGCGACATCTTGTTCTTTGCAAATGCTAAATAGCGTAGGGCCACTACCAGAAATTCCAGTAGCTAATGCTCCTGCTGACGTTGCATATTTGCGTGCATCAACAAACCCTGGAAGCAGTTTCTCACGATATGGTTCAGCAATCACGTCTTTGATCATCTTAGCGGCTAGCTCCGGCTGACCAGAGTGACAAGCATGAATAAAGCCCGCTAAATGACGACCATGGGCAATCACATCTTGACGGCGATACTGAGAAGGCAAGATCTCTCGCGCTTCAGCCGTTGAAACCTTGATGCCCGGGTACGCCATTACCCAATACCAATCGTCAAAACATGGAACCTCTTGGCTAATAATGCCAAGCTCTTCCAACATTAATTGCACACCACCAAGGTAACATGGCGCTACGTTATCGTAATGTATGCCACCTGAAATCTTACCTTCCATTTCACCCATAAGAGCAAGCAGTTCAGTTTCATTCAACGGTTGACCATGAAAACGGTTCAAAGCATCTAGTGCTGCGACAATTGAACATGCACTCGACCCTAAACCAGAACCGATAGGCATGTTCTTCTCTAGTGTCATCTCTAAAGACTTAACTGAGATACCTTTCTTATCTAACTCGCGAGAGAACACAACCCAGCAGTCATAGACAATATTTTCTTTGGTTTCAGTTGGCAGCTTAGAAACAAAGCTGCCTGCTGTTTTTAGCGAGAATGGTTCATCACCGGCTTTAACCATTACTCGGTCACCAAGCAATGTGCCATCCACTGGAGACACAGCGGCCCCCAGCACATCAAACCCTACACTGACATTGCCGATTGATGCAGGAGCATAAACAACAACATCCATATCACTTGAACTCATTCCTAAACTCCTAATTTCCAACCAAGAGTACGCATCACATCAGAGAATACGCCTGCTGCTGTAACTTCAGTACCTGCACCGTAGCCACGCAGAACGAGTGGGATTGGCTGGTAGTAACGGCTGTAGAATGCCAGAGCGTTCTCGCCATCTTTAATCTTAAACATTGGGTCATCGCCATCAACAGCTGCGATACGAACCTTACATTTACCTTCAGCGATCTCACCCACATAACGAAGTACTTTGCCTTCTTCTGCTGCGATAGCTGACTGCTCTTTGAAGTATGCATCCGCTTCTGGCAAGCGAGCCATGAACTCGTCAACTGTACCTGAGTCATCAAAACCCGGTGGCAATGCTTGGTCAACTTCAACATCTTCAAGCTCAAGTGCCATACCCGCTTCACGAGCAAGAATAAGCAGCTTACGCGCAACGTCCATACCAGACAGATCATCACGAGGATCCGGCTCAGTGAAGCCGTTATCTTTAGCAATGTTGGTTGCTTGGCTGAGTGTCATACCCTCATCAAGCTTACCGAAGATGTAAGACAGTGAACCAGAAAGAATGCCGTTGAACTTCTCAAGCTCATCACCCGCAGAAATTAGGTTCTGTAGGTTTTCGATTACCGGTAGACCTGCGCCTACTGTTGTCTCGTACATCAACTTACGACGAGAGTTACGTGCCACTTCACGAAGCTGATGGTAGTAAGCCATGCTTGCCGTGTTGGCTTTTTTGTTTGGTGTTACAACATGGAAACCAGCCGCTAGAAAATCAGCGTATTGCCCCGCAATACCTTCGCTAGACGTACAATCAACCAACACAGGGTTGATGATGTGGTTACGTTGAACAAGTGCAGCTAAACGCGCTAGGCTAAACTCTTCTGTCGCACTCGACATACGATCACGCCACTGTTCTAGCGGTAGACCATCGCTGTCTAGCAGCAAGCCTTTGCTGTTTGCTAAACCACATACGCGAATCACGATGCCTTTTTCAGCCAGTTTGCCTTGTTGACGTTGGATCTGGTCAACAAGCTCACCACCAACACCGCCAACACCGACAACGAAGACGTCAAGGAAGTGCTTAGAGTTAAATAGGTTTTCGTGACACGCTTTGATTGCTTCTGAGATTTTATCTTCCGGGATAACCGCAGAGATAGCGCGCTCTGAAGAGCCTTGAGCAATAGCGACGATGTTAACGTTCACTTCCGCTAAAGAAGAGAAGAACTGAGAAGCGACACCACGTGAAGTACGCATACCGTCACCCACCAGCGTCACAATCGCAACATCATCCATGAACTCAACTGGCTCTAATAGGCCATCTTTAAGTTCGAGTTCAAACGCATCTGATAACACTTGCTTCGCTTTCACTTTGTCAGCCGATTCAATACAGAAGCTGATGCTGTACTCAGAAGAAGATTGAGTAATAAGGACAATAGAAACGCCTGCAGAAGACATCGCGCCGAATACACGACTCGCCATGCCTACCATGCCCTTCATACCTGGGCCTGATACGTTAACCATCGTTAGGTCACTTAGCGTAGTGATACCTTTGATCGCCAGGTTATCTTCGCCAGTGTCTTGGCCAATCAAAGTGCCTGCTCCCTGTGGGTTGAAGCTGTTTTTGATCAGACATGGAATATGGAATTGTGCGATAGGTGCGATAGTTTTCGGGTGTAGAACTGAAGCACCGAAGTAAGAAAGCTCCATCGCTTCTTGGTAGCTAAGTGATTTAAGAAGACGGGCATCATCTACTAAGCGTGGGTCACAGTTGTAAACACCATCGACGTCAGTCCAAATCTCACAGCAATCAGCACGTAGACATGCCGCTAGAACTGCAGCTGAGTAGTCAGAGCCGTTACGGCCAAGCGTTACTAGCTCGCCTTTTTCATTACCAGCAGTAAAGCCCGGCATGATATTTACGTGACCTTTAGGAAGCGGTGATTGGCGGAAGTTCTGAGTTGAAACATCCACATCCACCATAGCTTCAAGATGATCACCTTGAGCATAGAGGTATTCCACAGGGTCAATCAGGCTTGCTGGTTGGCCTTTCGCTTCCAGCACCGCTTTCATTAGCTGGATTGAAACTCGCTCACCTTTACTAATGATACGAGCATTTACGTGATTCGGGCACATGCCCAGTAGGTTAATACCATTCACGAACTGCTTAAGTTGAGCAAGAGAGGTATCGACTTGCTCTTGAAACGCAGAGCCATCTACTGACGGCAATACCGCTTGAATCTCTGCAAACAATGCAGCGAATGATGATTCGATCTCGGTGATCTGTACGTCTGCTTCACCATTTTTTAGTGCTGCTTCAATAACAG
>NZ_JBFRVX010000391.1:0-8400 GCF_041475345.1 Vibrio sp. 10N.222.48.A3
CCATTCAGCCTGATGCATCTTGCCTAACAAGGTTCGTGCATGGCGCAAGCTGGTGAACAGCTTGTCTGCCACCTCAGTTAAGGTAACCGAATGTGAGAGGTTAGGTTCGAACGAATCCAGCCTTGTGTAGTAACGCATCATGTTTAGATCAGACAAATAATGAACCTTTTTAGAAACAACCCTTCCTGATTAAGCTCATTATAAAACACATCAGCCCAAAAGTAGCGCTAAAAGACAAAAACAGGAACAACCTAGTAAAAACCCATCTGTTTATTACTTCCTATTAAGTGACCATAATTAATGGGTCAACAAGGAACTTTGAGTTCCCACCAAAGCCTAATACAAGAGAAGTAATCATCATGAGAAAATACTATCTTAATAAGCTTAAAAGCACCGGTAGCAAGCTCGAAAGAGAAGCACTACGAACACTTATAGAGCTATGTAACTGGCGTTATTAGTACACTTTTAAGCACCGAGTTAACGCGAGTTGAGTACAACCTAATATGCTCCTACCCCCAATATGAGTTAGGTCTCAACTCGCTTTTCCATTCAAAACGCCCTCTAAACCCTGCTGTACCAATCACTCACACATACGATAAATTTCTGTTGTCGACTCGACAAATTTAATTCGTTTTCTTAGTTAAACGAAAAGCCTTAAGGTTCGCCCCGAAGCAAGCAAGGAGCCTCAGAAAAACTGAAAGCTCAGCTAACAACTAATTTATTTGCAGTTACCAATCAGGTATTAACTAAGGAAACGCCATGCGTATCGCAATTCTTTCTCGCAACGAAAATCTATACTCTACTTCTCGCTTAAAAGCGGCAGGAGAAGCTCGTGGTCACCAGGTCGATGTTATCGACACGCTGCACTGTGATATAGATATCGCGAGTAACAATCCGAAGATTCGCTACATGGGTGAAGAGCTACCTCAATACGATGCTGTTATTCCACGTATTGGCGCTTCCATTACCTTTTACGGCACTGCGGTTGTTCGCCAATTCGAAATGATGGGCACTTTTTGTATCAATGAGTCAGTAGCAATCAGTCGTTCTCGCGACAAACTGCGCTCACTACAATTGTTGTCTCGTAAAGGTATTGGCTTACCAAAAACAGGTTTCGCTAGCCGCCCAGACAAAATTCAAGACTTGATCAAAAACGTAGGTGGTGCGCCACTGGTTATCAAGCTTCTTGAAGGTACTCAAGGTATCGGCGTTGTTCTAGCAGAAACAAACAAAGCAGCTGAAAGCGTTATCGAAGCATTCATGGGCCTAAAAGCGAACATCTTGGTTCAAGAGTTCATTGAAGAAGCTAACGGCGCAGACATTCGTTGTTTTGTTGTGGGTAACAAGGTTATTGCAGCAATGAAACGCCAAGCTGGTGAGGGTGAATTCCGCTCTAACCTGCACCGTGGCGGTACAGCTCAACTGGTTAAACTAACCAAAGAAGAGCGCGCTACAGCGATCAATGCGGCTAAAATCATGGGTTTAAACCTATGTGGCGTCGATATTCTACAATCTAAGAATGGCCCTGTTGTAATGGAAGTGAACTCTTCTCCAGGCCTAGAAGGTATCGAGAAATCAACAGGCAAAGATGTGGCAGACATGATTTTCGAGTTCATTGAAAAAAATGCAAAACCAAACGCTAACCGTACTCGTGGCAAAGGCTGATTAAACGCCGTTTACTCATGATTGGAAAAAACATGAACAATAAAATGATCATAGGGAATACAGAAGCACTTTGCTTACCAGAGTTAGGGATAACTGGACTACATACACGTGTTGATACAGGGGCTCAAACCTCTTCTCTACACGTAGACAATCTACTATGTGTAAAAACAGATGGTGAAAACTTCGTTGAGTTCGATCTTCACCCAGACGTTTACCACCTAGAAGAGACAGTACGCTGCAAGGCGAAACTGAAAACGAGTAAAAGAATCAAATCATCGAACGGCGAAGTTGAACACCGTTGTGTGATTGAAACCATGCTAAAAATTGGTGGTCAGGAGTGGCCTATCGATATCACACTAAGCAACCGTCAAGATATGACTTATATGATGCTGCTTGGTCGTCAAGGCATGAGTGACAAAGTGATTGTTGACCCAGCGGGTGAATTTCTAATTTCTCACTAATTGAACTGCTCCACAGCTCAAATAGTGAGTCAACAACGCGCAATAATAAAGGCCAGTCTTTAAGACTGGCCTTTATTATTTATGGCGATTTTTTTTATCTTTAAACCCAAATCGCCAAACAGATTTAACCAAACCTTTGAGTTTGATTTTGGTCACTCGCCAATGTGTCACTGGCCTTCTTGGCGCACTCATCAACAGGTGTTCAAACGCTTGCTCACTCAAATTCACTTGTCCCCCATGCGCCACCAGCAAGGTGTCGAGCTGCATGTCATAGATACGAGATACCGACGCTCGATACTTATTGGGATGAAAGATAGGAAACGGAGGAATCAGTTTCTTCTTAACCTCGACCATCAAGTCCGCCACATAAGCAACGCTGTGTGATGGGCAATAGACAGAGAGATCTCTGTCGGTATGGCCCGGCGTTTCCAGAACCAACCAATCATCAAAGCCAGGAATGCTATCACCATCCGACAGCTTGTAGTCCGGCTTCAACTTTCTTGAATACCATAGGTTTGCTTTGGGCTTGCCCAATCGGTTCGCCATCCACCGTGCTAATGCCAAATCGGTCAAATGCATCAATATGCCATCGATGCCGTGGTACCAATCCTTATCTCGATTTGCTGCAACCAAATTACAATTCGTGAGCTTTCTGAGTTTGTGCGCTGCCCCTGCGTGGTCTGGATGCATGTGCGTAACAACCACTGTGTGTAGGTCGCTAAATTCACGGCCAAGATCATCTTCAATGAAAACTTTAAGATGCGGGATGTCGGCTCGGCACGCACCATCAAGTAACAACAACCTGTCAGGGTACTCTACGAGATACATGTCTTGGATATAGCCTTTAATGGTATGGAGTTGCAAAACCGTATTCCTATTCGTTATTCCTGCCGTTCAGAACAAATTAACAGTTCAGCAACAAGTGGTCTAACCAGAATATAGCAAAGATCAACGAAGTGTGGTTTTGTGAGTTCAAAATTACTAACACTGATAACAAAAAAATGAACCTGTTACTCGAAAAAGGTAATCACAACATTACAACCCCTTCATCATTATGATTTTTAAGAACTAAATTCAATTTAACTGATTATCAATACGCATTGATATGAATAGGTTAAAGCTAATTATCAAATTTCTTTTGAAAGTGTAACAAATACAAGGCTGTTGATGATTGTTAACCCATTGGTAACATTTGCGTAAATTATCAAGGGAAAGAAAATGAAAAAATCAATAATCTACACCGTACTAGCGAGCGCAATTTTGTCTACTTATGCACATGCAGAGGCAAAGTTCACTCCAAAACAAGCTACCGTGGTCGCGACCATGACTGAACGCCCAGGTAACCCTTCGGTTACACCAGATGGGCGTTTATTGTTAAGCGTTCATCCGCTCGATCATCCAACGACTAAAGTCATCGAGTTAAGCGTGGCTGGAAATCAAACGCCATACCCGACGATGAAATATGCACAAGGTGAAAACTCTCAATTTAAGGCTGTCATTGCCATTCGTACCGATGATAACGGAGTCGCGTGGATTCTCGATCTGGCAACTCATACCATAACGGGCTGGGATACTCGCAATGAAGCATTAGTAAAAACGATAAAAATACCCGCCTCTGTTCTAAAACCGACAAGCTTCCTACAAGACTTTGCTCTAGACCAAAAAAGACAACGTATTATCATTGCTGATATGACCCAGAACGATCTAAAAAGTGAAGCCATTCCAGCCTTTGTAACGGTTGACCTAAAGACGGGAGAAGCGGTTCGAGTGGCAGAAAACCACCCATCTATGAAGGCCGACAGTAAAACTGGGTTTGCGTTAAACCCAATCACGATCGATCCATCTTACGAATGGGTCTATTTCGGAGCTGTCAACGGACGCACTATTTATCGAGTGAAAGCGAGTGAGTTCGATAACGATGGAAAGACTGTCGCAGACAATATTAAAAGATACGCAGACAAACCTTATTCAGATGGTATTACTGTAGACAGTGCTCAGAACGTTTATGTTACGGATATTGAGAACAATGCAATTGGTGTGTCCACACCAAAAGGGTACCGAATTATTGCGACGCTGTCAGAGAACCAAACTTGGCCTGATGGCATGTCATTTGGTCCTGATGGCTATGTTTATGTAACTGTCAATCAGCTGAACCGAACCGCAGCTTTAAATAACGGCAAAGATACTGGCATCAGACCATTCGAAGTCGTAAAAATCAAAGCACTGGCGACAGGAACGACCGGCCGATAATCAAACGGAAGTGAGCCTTTTATACTGGCTCACTTTCCTTTCTGAAGAGCCCCTTCCCTATTTCTACGAGTAAACGAAAGACATTTATCGTAACGACAAAACATGTGATTTGGTGACCTCAGTTATTCGGACTATATATGCGCCTCTAATTTATTGTCTGAGTGCTATACATGAACCAATTGATCGATGCTCTTTCTACCCAAGGTTACTTTGTTTGGGATGACTTCTTAACTCACGAAGAAGTGGTGGCATTGAGGGATTGCATTCCAGAGAACTGGAAAAAGGCTAGGATCGGCCGTAACGATGACGTAGCACGAGAAGCAACGATTCGTAGTGACAAAATTCAGTGGGTACGCCGTGATATGGGCGAACCAGCCTCTCTGTTCCTAGACAAAATGGAACAAATTCGTTTAGAGGCAAACCAAGCGTTCTTTTTAGGTCTGTTCGAATACGAAGCGCACTTTGCAAAATATGAAAAAGGTGACTTTTACCAGAAGCACTTAGACTGCTTCAAAGGCAACGAAAACCGCCGCCTGACCACAGTATTCTACATGAATGACGAATGGTCTGAGGAAGACGCAGGGGAGCTCGTGGTTTACGATTTAAAAGACAACCACATCGCGACCATTCCACCAAAGGGTGGTCGACTGTTGGTATTCTTGTCTGAACAATTCCCACACGAGGTTCTGCCGACAAACACAGAGCGATTCAGTATCGCGGGTTGGTTTCGCATTAACGGTGTGAAAGACAACCAATTGGACATCGCGCACTAAATCTGTATCCACATCGAACCTTCTTCTAAGCCTCTCCATCGAGAGGCTTTTTTATTGAACAACAGTTGTCCAATAAAACGCCTTAAAAACCGAACATGTTCAACATCAAAACCATCAATAACTTTTCTCTTAAATAAAATCGAAATGAATCTTTCACATCAGTGAAACGCTTTAGCCACGTAAGTGAAATATACCCTGTTCAAGATAGCTTCAAACGATACCCCTACCGTCTCGTTAATACTCAAATTCAATACCTCTATATCGATTTCATCCAAAAGGAAAAGAAGATGAATAAGCTAATTTTGGCAGGCGTTCTTTCTGCGACAGCAGCAATGCCGGCGTTCGCAACGACTCAAGTCACTTGGTGGCACGCAATGGGCGGCCAACTTGGAGAAACCGTCAATAAGATTGCGACTGACTTTAATGCGTCACAAGATGATTACAAGATCACGCCAATCTATAAAGGTTCATACACAGAGACCTTAACAGCGGGTATCGCAGCATATCGAGCAGGCGAAGCTCCTAACATTCTACAAGTCTTCGATGCCGGTGCTGCAACCATCATGAACGCGAAAGGTGTCGCGAAACCGGTACAGGATATTCTGGTTGAATCGGGCTACAACTTTAATTCAAACGACTACCTAGCTGGCGTTCGTAACTTCTATGCCGACAACCAAGGCAAGATGGTTGGTATGCCTTTCAACAGTTCGACGCCGGTTCTTTACTACAACAAAGACCTTCTCGCAGAAGTGGGAGCCGAAGCGCCTAAGACTTATGAAGAACTCGAAGTGGTTGCTAAGAAACTGAAGGCCGAAGGGCACATCGCGTTTTCTCAATCTCTGACGCCGTGGATCATGTTTGAAAACTTTAAGTCTCGCCACAATCTACCTGTCGCAGACCAAAACAATGGTTACGACGGCTTATCCACTAAGATCATGTTCAATACCAAAGACATGATGATGCATGTTAGCAAGATGAAAGAGTGGTCAGATCTAGGTTACTACAAATATTACGGCAGCGACTGGGACGCGAACCAAACACCTTTCGAGCGCCAAGAAGTGGCGATGTGGATGGGTTCTTCAGGCTCGTTCGGTGGCTTGCGTAACCGCGTACCTTTCGAGTTAGGCACAACTTACCTTCCATACTGGAAATCGGTCAACCCTGATGCTGGCTTAACCTTCATTGGTGGTGCAGCTCTGTTTGCACTCAATGGCCATGACCAGAAACAGGACAAAGGTGTTGCAGCGTTCTTTGATTACCTGACCAAACCTGAAACTCAGGTTTACTGGCACAAAACAACAGGCTATGTACCTGTAACAACTGCTGCCTATGAACTAGCGAAAAAGTCCGGCTACTACACAGAGCAGCCAGACGCAGAAGTGGGCGTTAAGCAACTAAGCCTCAAATCGGGCGAGTGGACTAAAGGCTACCGCCTAGGTTATTACCCGCAGATCCGTGAAGTGATGCACCGTGAGTTCGATAACATCTTCGCTGATCGCTCTAGCGTCGAGAGCAGCCTAGACAAGGTCGAAGATGAGAGCAGCAAACTACTAAAGCGCTTCGCTCGAACGATGAACTAGATCGATTAATGAAACGAAACTGTTCACAAGCTTAAGGCTTAGCGAATCAGAGCCGTTCATCACTCCTCACTACTTGTCACTGCGTCGCTAAAAAAACGCTATGGCAAGGCGTGAGGAGACTCTTCCCTAGCGCCATTTCTTGCTCCAACAACGATAACTCAACGGGATGCATGCCTGATACAGCGCTAGTGGTAACAGCCGCTCATAGTGGCCACTGTAATTATTTTTAGGGATTACCCTGTGGAACGACGTCAACAATTCTTTCACTCTCCGCTGCCTTACCTATTTTTGGCACCTCAGATACTCATCATTGCGGTTTTCTTTATCTACCCAGCAGCAAAGGCGGTTTACCTTTCATTTATGCTGGAAGACCCTTGGGGCACCTCATCTATATTCGTCTGGTTTGAGAATTACCAAATGCTATTCGAATCGAGCGAGTACCTGAACTCGATTGGCTTTACTTTGATGTTCGCAATTGTGGTCTCTTTCTTATCACTTGCCTTGGCTCTGCTGCTTGCCGTGAAAGCCGACAACATCATTCACGGACAAGGCGCTTACAAGGTCACTCTCACTTGGGTTTATGCGGTTGCCCCTGCGATTGCAGGTGTTATCGGTGCTTTCTTGTTTAACCCGCACATTGGCGTGTTCACAGAAATCTTTGCTGTTGTGGGTTGGGATTTTAGCTTCCAAACCGATCCCGTGGATGCCACGTTTGCTCTGATTTTGGTTTCCGTGTGGAAACAGGTTTCGGTGAATTTCATCTACTTCCTAGCGGGACTCCAATCGATCTCTTACGCCGTAAAAGAAGCGGCGATGCTGGATTGTGTCAGCGACTCAAAACGTTTCTGGACCATTACCTTCCCACTGCTCGCCCCGACTGGCTTCTTTCTACTGGTCATCAACCTCACCTACTCATTCTTTGAAACCTTTGGCGTGATAGACACCATGACCAATGGTGGCCCAGGTGGCGGTACAACTTCATTAGTGTACAAGGTGTATCGAGATGGTTTTGTTGGCGCAGATTTAGGCGGCAGTTCCGCCCAGTCTGTTGTGTTGTTACTACTGGTACTCACTCTCACATTTATCCAGTTTCGCGTTGTAGAAAAGCGCGTCCATTACTAGCCCCTCCCCGCTAGGATTTAACGCGACAGGAGTTATTTATGAAAAGTAATAAGGTCTCAGACCACCTAATTTTAATTGCAGGGATGCTGTTTATGTTGGTCCCTATCTGGCTAATCTTCGCTAGTTCTACGCATAACCCAAACACCATTGTCAGCGAAGGTCTGCAATGGCTACCGGGCGATAACTTTACGGCCATTTATAGCGAAGCTTGGAACAAAAGCATGGGCTTTAGTGGCGAAGTCACCGCCAGTAAAATGATCACCAACTCGATGATCATGGGGCTAGGTTTTGCGATCGGTAAGATCATCATTTCGATGATGGCCGCGTTTGCTTTGGTCTACTTTAGACTCCCTTACGCCACGGCGTGGTTTTGGCTGATCTTCGTGACGCTGCTACTGCCATTAGAGGTTCGTATTATCCCTTCCTATGAAGTTGTCGCTGGGCTTGGTGTTGATTCTGCCTTTGATCGCATCAGCCACCGCGACCTTCTTTTTCAGGCAATTTTTCAAAACCATCCCCGATGAATTGTTAGAAGCAGCTCAACTAGAT
>NZ_JBFRVX010000392.1:0-8847 GCF_041475345.1 Vibrio sp. 10N.222.48.A3
GTGGGATTGCCGTTTGGCTCATTGGGTACCTCCTCGATACCAAAAAGGTCGCAACCTAAAAATTGGCAATAAATACTTGTTGTCGATGTTCAACTGGCTGTGGCTTCACGTTCATGTCAACGGCTTGCTGAGTCCCGGCTAGAAACAGACTGAAGTTATGCGCCAGTTCACCACTAGCAATGGTTAAAATTGCTGGGTACGTCACTTCAAAACGGTAACGTCGACATGTCCGCCCGTATTGTTCTATTAGTGTTTGAGCTAACTTGTTGTTATTGGCAATATCATCATCTGTTAACTCGATGGTGCACACGTCCCACTGTGCTTCCTGCTCACGCTCTTTAAACGTGACTATACCAATACCCAGCCTTTCAAAAATTCGCTTAAAACCTGCAACACTCCCCGCGTCTTTAGCATTCACTGCTGCGTATTTCACTCGCTTACGAAACAATGAAAGCGGTTCACCCTCAAAGCGTTTAATGTCTCGATCCCAAGCCATTAACTCCAAAGTCTTTTCACTGCATGTCAGGGCATCCATTTGGCGAAGCGGAAACAACAACCAACTCCAAACCATTTGAAAAAATACGAACACCCCTTTCGATAAAAAGTGTGGCTCTTTGATTTCCTCCGAGGTGGTACTTCCATCTTGCCACCAAGGGATGACCACTCCTGGTAACTTTGGGGGGGATTGTTTTTGATCGTAATATTGATGTTCAGACATGAGTTATCCCCTTACCGTTAGCGTTTTCAAACGAGGTTGTTCCAAGCCACTGATGATGTCTTCTTGCACCTTTCCGCCTACGGTGAACTTAACCGATTCGACCTCCGTCATATTGGTGTGGATTTCGGTACCAAGTAGAGAAAGACTGAAACGGCTTTCTGGTTTAGAGCGAGTCATCTCTGGATAAGCGGCCGTTTCGCGAAATGCCGCCCTAATACGACCTTCGACTTCTAATAACTCGTTCACTTGCGCTTGCTCGTCTAGGCTCTCCACTAAAATAACCTCGGCGAGCACATCATGCTCAGCATCTGGAATGGCCTTACAAGTCAGTACATCACCGTGACCGTGATGCCCTTTAGTCATAATGTGGTCATTTAACTCATCAATGACTGATTGAGGGGTTTCACCGACTTCCATTAAAATCAAAGCTTCTGCCGTTCCTGGCGTGACTTCACCTGTATTTTTGAAATAGATATTATCGCTACGAACCCCAGCGACACTTGAAATAATCGAGCGGTAAACGTCATCAATGTGCCACTCGCCTGAACTAGTGAAAGCATTCTGAATACGCAGTGCCAACTCTTCATTACTTTCAGTGTTTGCACCCAGTTGGGTGATCCAATCAGGCTCATTAACCGCATCAACAATCCCTGGGATCTGTTCTGGAATAATATTGAAGTAACCTGCTGGCAAATTAAAATCAGAGCCAGCTTCCAATGCTTCAACGAGCACTTTCCCCGTCAGCTGACCTGAATCAATCACGGTTTCAGCCAGCACACGAACTTTATACACCACTCCACTAATCGGCAAAGTTTGAACTACTGCGCCAGCTTCGACCGTCACAGCATCAGCAGCGTTCACCTTGGTTAAGGTGATATTGCCTTGTGTTTTCTCTGCCCCTTTCGGAACAATGTCGTATTCCCAAGCTTTCAACTCTAAGGCCCAACGCTCTGCCGTCGCCACAAAGATATTCGGCATCACGTGTTTAGCAAGTAGCGTTCTAATTAACCAGACACACGGTGTTATTATTGCAGCACGAACCCATCGCCAGAACGGTGACATTTCAGAGTCATTAGATACCTTACAGCCAGCCCCAGCCACTTCTTGTTTTAACTTGGCCTCGAATTCCTCTTCGGTCACCGGCACACCCGACTCACTTAAGATATCGATAAAGTCTGCGCTTGGTCGTTTACTCATATTGTCACCTCAAACTCACCATATTCATAAGCCGTCGCGGTTAAGATCATTTCACCCGTTTCCCGTTCTGTTGCGGTTGCGGTACCTGGAACGACTCGTACATCACCCTCAGCTAGCTGCTCAATCTGTACCATCACATCAGCTCGCAAAGCCGGGTTTCGTTCAGCAACCAATTGACGAGCCAAACCGGCTTCCATAATGGTGTGCTTAATGTCTTGAGCAATACTGTACAAATTACTGCATTCGGTTGGCTGTTGGCCTGCGTCCATCTCCCACCCTCCGTCAATCACTTTTATGTCTCTATACTTCTTATCATCCGGCATTGAGTTCATCCCACTCTGCTAACTGATCTGGAGTGACCCCGTTTGGCGCGGTGATGTAAACGTCACCGTAAGAGTTCACATTGCTCCCTTGTGGTTTGTGGTTAGTCGTCACATTTTGAACCATACTTGGCGGTAGCGTTGGCAGAGCACCCGGTTGTTTGTATTCGGCAATGCTTTCACCGTTAGCTACTGTTGGCATGGTTGGCGCTTCAAACGTCATGGGTTCAATTGATTTAGGGGCATTTCGCTCAGCTTGAACCGCGGCACTGATTTCTGGCGTCTCCACCTTACTACCCAACTCAATGTCCACACCAGGGAGCATATTAAGCAAATCAACAATACCCTCAATCGCTCCTGCAATAACATCAAACCAAGCCGTGTCTTTGAATGCTGCGGTTAAGTCATCCCACCAATAGATTGCAGCAGCCACACCACCAATTAGCAGTGCCATACCAGCCACGACCCATGTGACTGGGTTAGCCCATAAAGCGGCATTAAATAACCAGGCTGCTGCAGCGCTAGCTATCGTACTAATGCGGAACAACTTCATGATGCTATTTAAACCTGTCATGGTGACGGCCCAACCTGCCGACATCATTTGTCCAATACCCATCGCAAGCGATAATGTTGCTACCACACCACCAAGGGATAAACCCGCAATCGAGACATAGCCCAAAATTTCAGCAAGCCATGGGAATTCGTCTGTCCAGCCCACAAGCACCATCATGCCGTCAGCCATCAAACCAACAACAGTATTGATAGACGGAAGCACAGCACCAAATACAGCAGCACGGACGGCAAACCATACAGACTCCAATCGCTTCCATTGGTCAGTCATAGTGCTCGCCATTTCTTCGGCTTTTGACATGCCTTGAACTTTACCTAGGTGTTCAATACTGACGGCTAACCCATCAGTATCAGCCATGAGCAGCTTGATCATGCTTACGGCTTCTTCTGAACCAAATGCTTTTTTCAAGTCGGCCGCTTCTACCACACTCAAGGTGTCACCATATTGGCCTTTCAATTTATCGAGAATATCCAGCATAGGCAGCATCTGACCTTGGCTGTCAGTAAAAGATACATTGAGTTTGTCTTGAGCATTGGCGACCCCAGCTAGGAACGCTTTATATTTAGTCCCCGCTTCACTGCCGCTCATTGTGGCTTGCAACGTACCTAATATTGCCATTTGTTCCGACATCGCAATTCCTGCCGATGTAGCATTAGCCCCCACACTAGTGAAAGCGCTACTCATTTCACTACCCGTGGTTTTGAACCTTTGCACCGCACTGGCGGTCATGCCTGCTATCTGGTCCACCCATTCACTTTTACCCATTCCTATGGCTTGATTTTTAAATATTCCATACATGGTGCCCATGTAATTAGTAATAGTAGCGGTGTCAGCTTTAGTCGCGGCAGCAAGCACACCCGACGCTTTGGTAAACTGAGAAAGCTCCTCACCGTTTAACCCCGCAATAGCGGACTGAATATCATAAGACGCACCAACAAACTCCGTCGCTGACTTACCGTACTTGGCAGAAAAGTCGAGAGCGGTCGCTTGCAATTGCTTTAATGCATCCTCAGCAACCCCAAGTGATTTCACCTCACCTAGTTTTCTGTCCATTTCAATGGCAGGCATCAATGCATTCTGGATAGCAAAGCCAGCCGCGACCAAACCCGCACCACCTGTCGCCATGTTTTGCATGCCTTGCTTGCCTACTTCCATGGAAGATTGCATTTCTTTGGTAATGCCTTGCAGTGGTTTGGTTACTTGGTCAACCAAAGCCACGTGCATTAAAAGCTTTTCCATACTCATGCGTAATGTTGCCTCTACCTACTAAACAATCGGCTAATTGCGCTCATTACTGCTCTTTCTTCACGTTCGAACTGGTGTTGATCCAACCAGATAGCGCGACTTAAACTTTGTTCGTCATCAGGCTCACTGGGTAAAAAGTGACGACGCAGGGCAAAGGCTTGTTCAAGTGGGCTCTCTTCAATCCTCTTTGCCCTGTCGGTTATTTTTTTAGTGTGATTTCAATGCCACCTTTAGAGGCATTACTCACGGTGGCATACAGCTCAATGGTTAGGCCGGGAACACTATCCAGCAACTCGGTCAATGCCGCTTTCTGTTCCGGTTTAACCGTACGAGTTAAATACGTATATGCAGGCGCCACCTTATTGTTTGGCATCATGTCATTGGTGTAGTTGTTCGCGTCTTGCACCGTTGGGGTAAATTCGAAGTCCGTGTCACCGATAGTGACTTCTACAGGTTTTGAGGAAAAAACAGGTTTAGTCATTGTCATCTCTCTTGGTTTTTTCGTGCTTAGCACGCCATTGCAAATAATCTTCAGCTTGCTGAGCACATTGACTCAACGCCGCTTTTAATTTGGGTACATCTTCACTGGCGGTGATTAATGGGCTAGTGCCTCGAATTTCCGGTTTATGACAAGACACGATCAGCCCCGCAGGCGGTAACTTCACCACCACTTGAGTCGCAACCCACTCAGTACGGTTCGCGCAACCGGTCAACAACATCACTAGGCCAAGACCTTTGATAACACTCTTCATCAACAAGTTGGCGTCGCAGCGTTTCAATGTCTTCATTGAGCTTTCCTTCTCTCGTGCTGTGTAACCTTGCTCTCTCTACCAGTAAATGATTCGCCTCGCTGTTTTCTTGGGTTAGGGTTTCAATGGTTGCTTGGCTGATCTGATTGGTTGATAAAGCGCTTTCTAAACGCGTCTTTAAAGCCGCTAACTCAGACTGACTCACTTTCAACATCAACCACATGGCCCCCATGGCAATCCCCACAACGACAATCAGTAGCCACTTCCCCCATTTAATGCTTTTAAATGGCAAGGCAGCGATCACGTTCTTTTTCCCTGCGGTCAATTAAACCTTTCAACTTCACGCCTCCGCCATATACCCATCTAGGTAACTCATGGCACGCTTTGATAAAGTCACCCCGTTTAATAAAACGGTAAATCTGTGTTTCACTGCCATCCCGGTTTCGCATAAATCGAGTGCACCCGGTATTAAAGCTAAAAGAGGTGAAGGCATCGAACTGACCTGGTGACATCTGTTTGCCAGAAGCGACTTCTGCCCGACTGATACACTGTTCAGCTTGTTGTAGGTTCTTCACCCAATCTGTGGCGATTTGCTCTAACGACACCACTTGGTCTTTCACATCATGAGTATTACCAATACCATTCGTTGCTAACCCTGCCGGACAGGTGTAAAGGCCTTGGCGGCACCCTTCCGCATTGCCGATGATCTCCAGTCCAATGGCGCTCGTTCTTAATGCCCCCATTTGTTCACCTGCGATCGTCACATTGCCAATCGGCAACTCTGAGCGATGCAATGCCATTCCCCCAGTCACTAGCCCGATCACTGCCGCGACAGAGCAAATAATGCGTTTCGTCATTTTCACTTGGTGTCACACCTTTTTTCGCTCGCGATACGTTGCATCGCTCGTTTATGCCAGTAATTCAACCCGAGAGCTGCCAGACCAATGACCAACGATAAGATGAAGTACCACTCTTCAAATGTCAGATTACTTAATGTCATGCCGATTAATGACATTAAGTAAGCAATTCCACTGGTTATTTTGTCGTACCAGTCTTTCATTTCGTTACTCCCGCTCTACTTGGCAAGGTTTGTAATACCGACACCCTGCTCTCGCCAATCAACGCACTTTTGAACCCTTTCTTGTTGGCTCGTCTGCACTGACCGTTTAAGTTGACTGACCACCGCCATTTCGGTGAATTTGGTTTCGTTACTACTTGCATGATCAACAAAATCCGGCATTCGCTCTCTCACTAGACTTAAAGCAGACCACGTGTATCGTCTGAACTTAGGTACGAAATACCATTGATGCGGACAAAGTGCGGGCTCGTCACAAACCCTTTCAGTTTGCGCTTGGTTTTATCACTACTATTAGGATCAACACTCAGCAGATCAGAGAGTTGAAGCTTCACACCGAACAACTCCACTTTGTCTTCATCCTCTCCCGTATTCGCATAAAACATGCAATCGTGAGGTTGAACGCCACGCCAGCTTCCCGCTTCACGCGCTTTCTGCTGCAGCTTTCGGAAATTGTTCAAGTCCAACTCATATTCCACGTCACAACTCACCGCACCGTGAGTAAAACCGGTTGGAATACCTCGCTCTTTATCAACGGCTGATTCATCATTGATGGTTGCCGTTGCCGATTCCACATGAACCAAAACACCCAGAATATTTACGTCGAAGCTTCGACCGGTATAACGAGAATTCATTGATTACTCTCCTAGTCGTTGATTAAGCATGATGCCGATTGTGATTTTTACCGGACATTCATAAGGTGTCACCGCCAGCAGAATTTCTACTTCTTCACTGTTCATCCAAGTAATGGTGATGTCTTCATCTTGTGGCGGTTTGATTTCGCCAGGGAACTCGTAATCACCAATTTTCTTCACAACCGCCATTTCACGCAGATCTTGGGTAAAATAGAGTTTTGCACTTGCTTCACTGCCTGGTGTTGAATTCAATTCACGGTCCGCAATTCGAGCAATGGCACGAGCACGAACTTTACGCGCCGCTTTCATCGCAACACGAATGTGGCGAATATCTTGGAAGTCGCCCCCCGGCACATCCAATGTGCGGCCCGTTGTCCAATACTGCCCCGGATAATCTGGGTACCACATCGGCACAGCAATTCGAGACGCTTCCAAAGCCTTAAGGGTTGCTAACTCCAAAGGCTTGCCGTCTTTATCTTTTGCCAGTTCTAGGCTCCCTAGAACACTGCCTGTTTTGACTCGCGCGGGGGAATCCGCGATAGATACTTCTTGGTTTGCCAGCCGCCCTGCATAGATACCGACTGTTGAGTTATCTTTATGAACTTGAGGAACAACAGTGACGTACTCACTGGCGATGCTTGTTGGTATGGCCACTGTTGCCGCAAGCCATTGCGCCCAACTTTCCCCTGTTATCGGATCATTATTGATACTCGGTAACGTGCAAATCATGAAGACTTCACGACCTAACTTGGCTTTTAGGTCAGTACGGAAAGCGACTACCTCTTCAAGAATCGATGTACCGGTCTCCGTTTTATCCAACACAACCGCTTCAAAACTTGACGTTTCATTGGCTTTAAGTACGGCGGCTTGCCAACTGTCAGCAAGGTCTAAAACCATCACACCTGCCGTCCAATTCTGCTTCCCATTCAATTGGGCTGCTTTCAATGTGATCATGTGTGCAGGATCGATGTTATCAAACGTGCTGTCTGCAAAATCCGTGGTGTTGTCCACCATGATCAAGTTGCGCTCAATGCCCGAAACAGTGCCAAACACAACAAACAGAAAATGAAATTCAACGCCCGGGATTGGTCCGCGCATCATGTTTAGAATATTAATAATGACGGTAGGCCATGCCATGAGTATTTATCCTCTTCTTAGGTGTTTAGGTTGAACCTTCCAACCGTAGTCAATGCCTTGAAAAGCTCTTGTCCATGCCTTTCTTAAGCTTTGCCTTGTCGCTCCTAGGAACTTACGAGGAGGGACAACAATCTCCCAACTGCTTTTTATCCGAACCAGTCCTAGCTCCCTTAGTTTCTTAAATGCTCCTTTAACTTCGTACTGAGTTAGGTTTTGAGTCATCCATTTAATGGTTGGGACTCGCTTGGAACCTCTTTTCGCTTTCGGGTTAATTCGCCTTGCATACACTTCATAACCAATATTTCGTAACGCTTTCGCCTGTCCCTTTGTACACATTTCAGTGTCACTGAGCTGCGTTTCACGCCCAGTTGGCGTGTTATCTTTGTTTGCTTTACGTCTGTGCCCTTGCTGATGAAAATTGGCAACATAAGCACCGTGGATGCGATAGCTCCCTTTCCCCACTGAAACTTTCGCTGCATCTTTGTTGCCCGAGACATAAATCAGCTTCTTAAACCCTGTAAGCATTTTTTTGCTCTTGCCTTTACGCTTATTTCTCCGAGCTTTCCACGCTTTCCCATCTGGGCTTTGCTGTTTGGTAATGTTGCGTTTCGATATTTTCTGAACTTCTTTGGCGACTCTTCGTAATAACCGCTCTCGCTTGGTTGCCGGCATAGCCAGAGCTTTTAGAATTTCATCTGTTCTGAGCACACCTTTTTCATCCCACTGAACTTTAATCATCGTTTCAGATCCAAAGTGAATCGTTCAGCAATCCAAACTTCATACTCTGCTAAGTTGTATTGTTTACCATGCCAATGAATCACCCCTTCTTCCTCTTCGACTATCGTGACAGGCTCTATAAACTGAATATCTATCTCTACGTTGGCTGTCTTGTCACTTTCGGGCTCAACTTTGAATCTAGGATCTTCCAATTCATAGGTTTCACGATATGGGTCATGACTTTGTAACCAAGCCATAACTGAGGCCATGACAATAGCTGGCTCAAACTCCCTAAAAGGAAAACGTTCTATCGAGATAACCGCTTCGTATTCCATCATCCCCAAATCGACGCCCAACCCTTGGTGCTTTGGAGTGAGTTGCAGTTCAGCTCCATCCATCCACGACTCAAGCAGCGAATGACAATTTTTAGGGATGACTGTCAATAAGTGAGCTGTTAACGTTTGGAGTAAATACCCCATTTCA
>NZ_JBFRVX010000393.1:0-6369 GCF_041475345.1 Vibrio sp. 10N.222.48.A3
GTATACTTGATAGAATAGATAGCTTAACGGCTGCGTTCCCTGTCTTTGCTCTGCTTTATTTAGCATTCTAATAAAAAAGGGCAGTGATTCTGCCCTTTATTACATTTCTACGGTCATATGTGATGCGAAATCTAACTATCCTTGGCGCTACCGGCTCAATTGGTGCAAGTACACTAAAAGTCGTTGAACAAAACCCAGAACTCTATTCGGTTGTAGCAATGGCTGCAGGCTCGAATGTTGAAAAGATGCTGGCGTTAGTTGAAAAGTGGCAACCAAGCTATGTTGCTATGGCTTGCCCTGATGCAGCATCTAAGCTGACTGAAGTGTTGTCTACAAATCACCCAAACATCAAAGTTCTTTCTGGTTCTGAAGGCATGTGTCAGGTCGCTTCTCTAGATGAAGTGGACACGGTAATGGCTGCTATTGTGGGTGCGGCAGGTTTGCTTCCTACGATGTCTGCGGTTAAGGCTGGTAAGCGCATCTTGCTGGCTAACAAAGAAGCGTTGGTGATGTCTGGCCAGTTGTTTATCGACGCCGTAGAGAAGTACGGCGCTGAACTGCTTCCTGTCGACAGCGAGCATAATGCTATCTTTCAGTGTTTACCTCAGAATGTGCAAACCAAACTAGGCCGTTGTGACCTTGAAGAAAATGGTATCAACCATATTCTTTTGACTGGTTCGGGTGGCCCTTTTCGCTATACGGATGTTGCAGAGTTAGATTCGGTCACACCTGAGAGAGCGATTGCACACCCTAACTGGTCAATGGGCCCTAAGATCTCTGTTGATTCAGCTACGATGATGAATAAAGGCTTAGAGTACATTGAGGCGAAATGGCTATTTAATGCCTCTCAAGAGCAACTCAAAGTTATTATTCACCCTCAGTCTGTGATTCATTCTATGGTTCAGTACAAAGATGGCTCAGTATTGGCTCAAATGGGTGAACCTGATATGGCGACGCCAATTGCTTTGACCATGTCTTATCCTGATCGTACTGAAGCGGGTGTTAAGCCTCTGGATTTCACCAAAGTGGGCGAGCTTACCTTCTTAGAGCCCGATTTAACTCGTTACCCATGTTTGAGATTAGCCATTGAGGCGTGCTATTTGGGGCAGCATGCAACAACAGCAATTAATGCGGCAAACGAAATTGCAGTCGATGCTTTCTTGAACAATCAAGTGAAGTTTACCGATATTGCTATCATTAACGAGCATGTTATGAACAAAGTATGTGAACAACATAACTCTGAAGGCTTAGATAGCTTGGAAAGCCTTCTCGAGCTCGATAATATGTCTCGTCAAATAGCCATTCAATTTATAAAAGAGCAGCTAGCATGAGTGGAATTCTGTGGAACTTCGCATCCTTTATTGTAGCGCTTGGTATTCTGGTCGCTGTTCATGAATTTGGACACTTCTGGGTTGCTCGTCGCTGCGGTGTGAAAGTAGAAAAATTCTCGATTGGTTTTGGTAAATCGATCTGGAGTAAAGTTGGCCGCGATGGAACGGAATATAGCTTGTCAGTCATTCCATTGGGTGGCTACGTTAAGATGCTTGATGGTCGTGTTGATGACCTTTCTGAAGACGAACAGCAATACGCTTTTGATAAGAAACCGTTGTGGAAACGAACAGCGATTGTGGGTGCAGGTCCAGCATTCAACTTTATCTTTGCCGTGTTCGCATATTGGCTGGTATTTTTGATTGGCGTGCCTGCGGTTAAACCGGTGATCGGTGAGGTCACCCCGCAATCTATTGTTGCACGAGCCGGAATTGAAACTGGAATGGAACTTAAATCTATTTCAGGAATCAAAACCGCAGATTGGGAATCAGTAAACTTGGGTTTGATATCACATATTGGTGATGAGTCCATGACTGTAACGGTTTCTTCTCAAGACGACATCGGCTTTGAACAACAGATAACATTGGATATTTCTGACTGGTCGTTCAACCCAGAAACTGAGTCAGCAATGACAACGCTTGGTTTTAGACCCTATTCTCCAGAGATATCGACAGTGCTCGCTCAAGTTATTGATGACGGTGCTGCCTATTCTGCAGGGCTAGAATCTGGCGATAAAATTGTCGAAATTAATGGTCAGCCTATTGAACAGTGGAAGTCGGTTGTTGAATTAATCCGTTCACACCCAATGATGCCCTTGGACCTTGTCGTATTACGAAATGGTATTGAGCGGTCATTGGTTATGACGCCCAATAGTCGCGAATTTTCTGATGGTTCTACAATCGGCTATGCGGGTATTGCTCCCGAAGTCGCAGAATGGCCAGAAGATTATCGCTTTGAGTTACAATTTGGTGTAATTGAGTCTGTAGGAAAAGCATTTAATAAAACAGGTCAAATCATAGGTTTGACACTGACAATGCTTAAGAAGCTTATCGTTGGTGATGTTGGCTTAAATAACTTGAGTGGCCCAATTTCAATTGCTAAAGGCGCAGGGGCAACCGCCGATTACGGTTTAGTTTACTTCTTAGGTTTTTTAGCTCTGATTAGTGTTAACTTGGGTATTATTAATTTAGTTCCGCTGCCTATGCTTGATGGCGGACATTTGCTCTTTTTCGCTATTGAGGCCGTTACTCGTAAACCTGTACCTGAAAAAGTTCAAGAAATGGGATATAGAGTGGGAGGCGCAATCCTCTTCTCTTTGATGGCTCTGGCAATATTTAATGATTTTACTCGTCTGTGAATGGTTTCTCACAGGCATTGGTAGTAGCAAGGAATAATTAGAATAAGTATGGCGATTAAGCAAATTCTGTTCGCAAGTCTATTGGCCACTAGTGTGGCTGCGAACGGAGCACAAAACTTTGTAGTTCAAGATATCAAGATCGAAGGTTTACAGCGTGTTGCACTTGGTGCAGCTCTACTGAAAATGCCAGTACGTATTGGCGATGAAGTGGATGACGGCGATGTGTCTGAGATCATTCGTGCACTGTATGCTTCAGGCAACTTTGAGGACGTTAAAGTTCTTCGCGATGATGATGTTTTAGTTGTTCAAGTCAAAGAACGACCGACCATCGCAAGTATCTCATTCTCAGGTAACAAGGCGATCAAAGAAGAACAACTTCAGCAGAACCTAGATGCATCTGGTGTTCGTGAAGGTGAAGCCCTTGACCGTACTACACTGAGTAACATTGAGAAGGGCCTTGAAGATTTCTACTACAGTGTTGGTAAATACAACGCGACAGTAAAAGCTGTAGTGACGCCTCTGCCTCGTAACCGTTCTGACCTTAAGTTTGTATTTACTGAGGGCGTGTCCGCTAAGATTCAGCAAATTAACTTTATCGGTAACGAAGTTTTCTCTGACGCTGATCTACTTAGTCGTTTCAACTTGAACGTTGATGTTGCATGGTGGAATTTCCTTGCGGATGAAAAATACCAGAAGCAAGTACTGGCTGGTGATATCGAAGCGTTGAAATCTTACTACCTTGACCGTGGTTACCTTAAATTTAAGGTGGATTCGACTCAGGTTGCGATCTCTCCTGATAAGAAAGGTGTTTACATCACGCTAGGCCTAGATGAAGGCGAAGCTTATACCGTTAAAGATGTCTCTTTCCGTGGTGAGCTTATCGGCCGCGAGGCTGACTTCGAAGCGTTAGTGCCATTCGAAGATGGCGATACATATAACGGTTCTTCTGTAACGTCTTTAGAAGAGGGCGTGAAACGAATTCTAGGCGAATCTGGCTATGCGTACCCACAAGTTCGTACGATTCCTGAATTTGACGATGAGACCAAAGAAGTGTCGTTGGTTATCAATGTAGAAGCGGGCAGCCGTATCTACGTTCGTGATATTCGATTCACGGGTAACAACTCAACGAAAGATGAAGTACTGCGTCGTGAAATGCGTCAAATGGAAGGCAGCTGGCTGAACTCCAAGTCGATTGATACAGGTAAGAACCGTCTTAACCGTTTAGGCTTTTTTGAAACGGTCGATGTGCAAACGGTACGTGTTCCTGGCAGTGAAGACCAAGTGGATCTGGTTTACAACGTTAAGGAAGCGAACTCGGGTAGCGTCAACTTCGGTGTTGGCTACGGTACTGAATCGGGTGTCAGCTTCCAGGTTGGTTTACAGCAAGATAACTTTGCAGGTTCTGGTAACCGTGTTGGCGTAAGCGCCATGATGAACGATTACCAAAAGAATGTGAGCTTAGACTACCGCGACCCATACTGGAACCTTGATGGCGTGAGTATGGGAGGGAAAATCTTCTACAACGAATTTGAAGCCTCTGAAGCGGGTATTGTCGATTATACCAACCAAAGTTATGGTACGAGCTTAACATGGGGTTTCCCTATGGATGAGCTGAACCGTCTCGAGTTTGGTTTTGGTTATACGCACAACAAAATCGGTAACGTTCCTACCTATATTCAAGTTGAACAGTTTGCGAGAAGTATTGACCAATACGGTGATGAGCATATCTTAACCGATGACTTCGATATCAATATCTCTTGGACGCGCAACAACCTTAACCGTGGCTTCTTCCCTACTGAAGGTAACCACCAACGTGCTTTCGCGAAAATAACCGTACCAGGCTCGGATGCGAAATACTTCAAAGCGCAATACGATGTAAAACATTACATTCCGTTGACTAAAAAGCATGAGTTCACACTATTGATGCGTGGTCGATTAGGCTATGGTAACGGTTATGGTCAAACGGATGGTAATGATAACTTGTTCCCATTCTACGAAAACTACTACGCGGGTGGTTTTACAACACTACGTGGTTTTGGTTCGAACTCAGCTGGTCCAAAAGCTGTTTACGGAAATAGCACGGGCAACAACCCGACGTACAATTCTGCAACCGATGATTCGGTTGGTGGTAATGCGGTTGCTTTGGCTAGCGTAGAGTTAATCGTACCAACACCGTTTGCTTCTGATGAAGCGCGCAGTCAGATTCGAACTAGCGTGTTCTTCGATATGGCAAGTGTATGGGATACCGAATTCGTAGACCGTGGCGTACCTAATAGCGGTCAACAGTACTACTACGATTACTCTGACCCAACAAATTACCGTTCATCTTATGGTGCCGCTCTTCAGTGGATGTCACCGATGGGACCATTGGTTTTCTCTCTAGCGAAACCAATTAAAATCTACGAAGGCGATGACGAAGAATTCTTCACATTCACCATTGGTAGAACTTTCTAATCTTTAAAGGACAATATTTTGAAAAATATGATTAAAGCAGCAGGTTTAGGCCTTGTAGTTCTTAGCTCTTCTTTCTTTGCAACAGCGGCTGAAGCTGCGCAAAAAGTGGGCTATGTAAATACTGCACAAGTATTCCAGGCTCTACCTCAGCGTGAAGTTGTTCTTCAAAAAATGCAGGAAGAGTTCAAAGATAAAGCTGCTGAGCTTCAAAGTATCCAAGCTGAAGCTAAGACTAAGATTGAAAAGCTTAAGCGTGATGGTGAGCTATTAGGGCCTGATGAAGTAGAGAAACTTCGTATTGAAGTCGGCCAACTAGACAGCAAATACAAAATCAAAGCTCAAGCATTAGAAAAAGCAAGCCAACGTCGTGAAGCACAAGAGAAGCAGAAGCTATTCAAAGTAATTCAAGATGCTGTAACTAAAGTTGCAGAGAAAGAAGGCTACGACATGATCGTTGATATTCAAGCTCTGCAGTACGGTAAGCCAGAATACAACATCTCTGAAAAAGTAATTAAATCACTGAAATAAGTTTTATGAAGAATCTGACCTTAGCCGAATTGGCAACGATTACCGGTGGAGAGCTACACGGAGACGGTGCAGTTACCGTTTCAGCAGTCGCTCCTATGGATAAAGCGCAAGAAGGAAATATTACGTTCCTTTCGAACGTGAAGTACAGCAAGCACCTTGGCGACTGTAAAGCATCCGCTATTATGGTTAAAGAGAGCGAGCGTGAACTGTGTAAGACCAACGTTATTGTGGTCAGCGACCCTTATGTTGCTTTTGCTAAGGTTGCTCAAGCGCTTGATACCACGCCAGCGCCAGCTGCTGGTATTGCTGATTCTGCTTCAATTTTAGGCGACGCGACCATTGGACAAAATGTGTCTATTGGTGCCAATGCTGTGATTGAAACTGGCGTAGTGCTTGGTGATGACGTCGTTATCGGTGCTGGTTGCTTTATTGGTCAAAATGCAAAAATTGGCGCAGGTACTAAGCTTTGGGCTAACGTAAGTGTTTACCATGAAGTGGTGATTGGCGAAGCATGTTTGATTCAATCTAGTACAGTGATTGGATCCGATGGTTTTGGTTATGCGAATGAGAAAGGCGAGTGGGTTAAGATCCCGCAAGTCGGTTCAGTTCGTGTTGGTAACCGCGTAGAAATCGGCGCGTGTACTACCGTTGACCGTGGCGCATTAGATGACACTATTATTGAAGATAACGTTATCTTAGAT
>NZ_JBFRVX010000394.1:0-1881 GCF_041475345.1 Vibrio sp. 10N.222.48.A3
CTTGGCAAACGATCCTGAAGTGGTAAAAGAACTGCTTGAGCAAAACCCATCTTTCGTCTTCTTTAGCGCGAGAGATGATCTATCCGTAATGGGAAGTGCTGGCATTCCTTTATTACCGATGGCGGCGGTAGCGGGCGATCGCTCTATCTTACCAATGGGAACACCTATCCTGGCTGAGGTTCCGTTACTGAATGCTGATGGTACTTGGAGCGGCGCGCACCAACTAAGACTACTATTGGTTTTAGATACCGGTGGTGCGGTTAAGCAAAACCATTTGGACCTCTACCATGGTATGGGCCCACGAGCAGGAACTGAAGCGGGTCATTACAAGCATTTTGGTCGGGTGTGGAAGCTGGGTCTAGATGGCAGCGCAACCGAAGCGCCTTGGGCTTTGCCTCCTGAAAAGGTCGAGTAAACAACAATAAAATGGGGCATTGAAAGCGAATCGCTAATCCCCTAGACTTTTAATTCAAGAGTGCGTATAAAACGCACTCTTTTCTTTTTCTCAGAAATAAATTGGCGGCAACAATGCGTGAATTGACCACTCCAGCTTCAGAAAACTATGACCAACGATTTGGTGGCACTCGTCGCCTGTATGGCAATAGTGAAGTCGACATACTTAGAGCAGCACACGTGTGTGTGATCGGTATTGGCGGTGTCGGTTCATGGGCGGTTGAAGCGCTTGCTCGTACTGGTTTAGGTGAGCTGACATTGATCGATATGGATGATGTGTGCGTGACGAACATCAACCGTCAGATCCACGCTATGTCGGGTACGGTTGGCAAGAGCAAAATCGAAGTGATGGCAGAGCGCGTTAAGCTGATTAACCCTGAGTGTAAAGTGAACCTGATTGATGACTTTATCGGGCCAGATAATCAGGCTGAATACCTATCGAAAGAGTTCGACTTTGTGCTCGATGCGATTGATAGCATGAAAGCTAAGGCTTCGCTGTTGGCGTATTGCCGTAGCAACAAAATTAAAGTGATCACCACCGGTGGCGCGGGTGGACAAATCGATCCGACTCAAATCAAAGTGGCTGATCTGACTAAAACGATTCAAGATCCGTTAGCGAAGAAATTGAAAGACACATTGCGTCGTCATCATAATTTCCCTAAGAATCCAGCGCGTAAGTTTGGTATCGATTGTGTGTTCTCGACTGAGCAACTTAAATACCCTCAAGCCGACGGCAGTGTATGTGCTGCGAAAGCAACCGCAGAAGGTCCAAAACGCATGGATTGTGCGACGGGTTTTGGTGCAGCAACGGTTGTCACGGCTACCTTTGGTTTTGTGGCGGTTTCACGTATCGTAGAAAAGATCGTTCAAAAGCACGCTAAGTAACGTCTTCTTCTCAATTAACAATCGACTGGATATTAAAATGACCACATTCCCAAGCTTTCCATTCGGCAAAGAAATTACCAGTGATGATATTGTCGCAAAAATGCAGACTTTCAGCGGCTGGGAAGATCGTTATCGCCAGGTGATTCAGTGGGGTAAGAAACTGCCTAGCATGCCTGATGAACTGAAAAGTGAACAGGTTGTCGTATCTGGTTGTGAAAGCCAAGTGTGGTTGGTTTCTCAAAATATCGACGGTGTTTGGCGCTTTTGTGCTGATTCTGATGCGCGTATCGTTCGCGGTCTGATTGCATTAGTGATGGCTGCGTATGATGGAAAAACATCAGAGCAGATTCAAGCGTTCGATATCGATGGATACTTTGAACAAATCGGTTTAATTACCCATCTAAGCCCATCTCGCGGCAATGGATTAAAAGCGATTGTTGCTCAAATCCAAGAGCTAAGTGCTTAACATTTCTTAGATACACAGAAACAAAAAGGGTTGACGCTAAACGCCAACCCTACATAATTTCGCTACTCGCTACTCGC
>NZ_JBFRVX010000395.1:0-22669 GCF_041475345.1 Vibrio sp. 10N.222.48.A3
GCCCTGTAGGTAGCATCACTTCAACCGGTGTGCTGCCATAGTTCACACCATTGATAGAAACCTTGTCATTATATTGATTTGAACGAACCACCAAGTTAACCCAAGCAACTTCTTTCTGCTGATCATCGGCTTGCAGATCGCTCTGATCGAAACAGTTTGAGGATTGAATGCCAAGTAAGCGGCAAGGAGTGTTCTTATCTGGACGAGTTTCTAAATTCGCAGCAACCACTGCTCGGTAACGGTTATCTTCGGAGAAGCCAGATGATTTCACGCTGTGTTGTAGAACGTGAATATTCAAAGATGCAGACGCTAGGTGTTCTTTTACTATTTTTGATTCTGTCGCGTTGGATACAAGGCTATTTTGAAATTGTTTTACTGCTTTTTGAAGTGTCAAAGCCACCGTTTGGTCTGAACATTGAGCTAACGTCATGTCGCTGCTACAGCGGTTGGTAAAGCTAACAGTATGTTCTTGTGTTTGAGTGACCTCGCTTCTTAATCTCTCAGCTCTTGCTCTTAGTTTGTCTTGATTCAAATGGGCGATAGACATTTCTACAGCCGATTTTTCGGCTTTGATGGCCTCTAGTTCCATCACTAAGCTTTGAAGCTTTTGCTCTGAATCCGAAATCGTAAGCTTGTGCTCTTTTACCGATTTCCAGGCATCTTGAAAGCGGTTTTGAGCTGGTGAGATATCGAAATCTGGCTCATCAATCATGCGAGTGTAATCTTGCTCTAGGCTAGTTTTCGCCGTTGCGAGTTTTTGCTCTGATTGAGCTAATAACTTGGCTTGACGTGCCATTTGCTCTGCTTGGTTGTCGACTTGATTTTGTTTGTCCGCCATCTTCTTCTCGATAGCCGTTAAACTGGCATGTTCTTCGAAAAGAGAGCTTTCAATGTCGATGACTGATGACGTGATTGCTGGAGATGTCGCTTCAGCGAAAACAGCAGGCGTCATTAAGCATGGAGCAAGTGCAAATAATAGAGTAGGAAAACCTTGGCGCATGTTGGGCTACTTCAGTCGTAATTTAGGTTAATTGAATATTCTAACGAAAACGCCATTTCGTTTGAAGCTACTTTCTATAACTACAAACAAGATGGCGAGTATTCATTCAGCTTTGTGAAATAGGCACGGCTATTTATATCAGGCTTAGCTTTATATATTTAGATTTCATTTTCTTTACTAGGAAGGAGTTTCACCCAAATAGTATCGCTGCCGTTGATAGTCACTGTGCGGTTGTATGATTCGTAACCTTCTTTTGAAATGGTTACTTGGTGACGACCGCTCGGTAGCGAAACCTCTAGGGGTGTGCTGCCGTATTTAATGCCGTTGATAGTGACTGAGTCATTGTACTGATCAGAACGTACCATCACGTTTGCCCACTGCTTGTCGCTCTTCTTTGTAACCTTAACGTCGCTGTCCGTTAAACAGTAGCGAGTTGAAACGTTCAATAAGTTACATGCTGCAATCGCTTCTGGTTTTGCTTGAAGTTGAGCTTGCATCTGCACAAAGTAAGAGTTGTTTCCAGAGAAACCGCTCTTGATTGCTTGGCTGTCTTGAACATGAATGTTCAATTGAACACCTTGTAAGTTTTGCTTCGCTAGCGTGCTTTCTGTGAGCTGTTCAAGTAATTTGCTCTTGAAGTTTTGTACTGCTTTCTGCTTCGTCAGGTGTTTACCTTGAGCAATACACTCACCCAGTGTCATTGTTGATGAACATGTGGTGGTGTAGCTCGTTTCAAGAACGGCACTTTCACGAAGTTCTGTTGCAATACGTTTAACGCGAGCTTCAACTTTTGATTCTTTCAAGTTAGCCAGCTCATTATTCAAACGAGCTTGCTTTTGCTTAATTTGAGAAAGGTAAATTTCGTTCTCATTCATCGCTTGCTGATTATCTAGCTGAGACGATTGATTCTCTTTAACCGCAGCCCAAGCATCTTGGTATCCTTTCTGAAAAGAAACCAGATCCGTTTCTGGATCGTCAAGTAAGCGACTGTATTGTTTGTCGAGTACAGATTTAGCTCGGTTACGTTTTGCCTTTAACTCTTCACCTTCACGTAACAACTTACTGTTCTGGTTTTGTAGTTGTTTTAAGGTCTCAGTTGCCGATACTTTGGTCGCTGAAATACGCTCAATATCTGAGTTTTTCTCTGTTAGCTTTGCATCGATAGCTGAAACGGGATCGACTTGATTCAGTTCTTCAGCTGATAACGATGCAGATACCCAAAGTGGGGATAGCGCAAGTAAAAGCGCTGAAATTCGAAAGTTAGTCATAGGTCCCTGCAACTTGTATATTTAAAATTGGCTCGTTAATAAAGTGTCTACTTCCTAGTTGTCAGTCACTAGTTATTAGCAATTAACACAGTACCCGTCTTTATACCGTTTTATTGCCCTCCAATCTACTCAAAAGCTAAGTTTCGGTACTTCGGATACACTTTTTACATATTTACACCGAAATAATTGAGCTATATAAGAAAATATTGTCGTTATGGTGTAGTCATTTGGTTTCCATTTGTGACTTGCTTTGACTTTTGGTGCTCAGATTTATTTGCTCTTGGAACAAGCAAGAGTGGCCTAAAGATTGGAAGGTTGACTTTACAAAGCCCGTAGTTTGGGCTCACTTGATCATACTTCCGGAGACATGATCACGTGGTTATCAATAATGATCTTTCTTTGAAGAAGAGAAAACATCTCTCATGATCATTTACAAATTCATCTTCTGCAGATTTCAGAGTATTATTCTTACTATGTCGACCTGAGTATTTTGATGTTATGCCTAAACCGTTACCCTTTCCGAACTTTGACTTGTCCCCGCTAAGCCTTACTGGCCCTCGCCCTGCGGAGATCATTACTTTGCCTTCGCATATGGATTGTCACGATCACCATTATTCGCAGGTAGTCATTGGTTTAAAAGGTCAGGCGGAATTTGAAGTGAGCGGTAAAGGTAATCTTGTCGGTCCAGGGCAAGGCTGTGTAGTCACGGCTCGCTCTGATCATGCTTTCGGTGGAGTGGTTGGTCAGTCGGATATTCTCGTACTCAACATGCCTATGCCAACCGATGATGACCCTCTGATGCTAGAGAAGATTAACCAGTTAGAATCATCCAACGTCTACTTCCAATTAGATGCGCAAATTCAAAAGCTTATCCATATGTTGGTGCAAGAGATGCAGGCCAGTCCTGATGATCTGTTGTTGAGTCGAGCTTGTAATGACACGGTGATTGCGTTGATGCAAAGACACATCTCGGCATTTGAAACCTCGATTAAAGATTCGCGTTTCGATCTTGAGTCGTTGGATCGCTACATCGAACAACACTTGGCTAATAAGATCTCAGTCGCGCAGCTTGCAGGCAGTGTGTTCTTGGGCGAAAGCCAATTCCACATGCTATTCAAAGATCAAATGGGCATTACCCCTCACCAATATGTTTTAGGAAAGCGTATCGACCGCTCTCGACACCTTATTGAACAAGGTAATTTAAGCCTTGGACAGGTTGCAGAACTGGCTGGTTTTTCCGGTCAATCCTCCTTTACTCACACCTTTTCTCGCCTTCAAGGCATGTCACCATCTCAATACAAAAAGCAAACTTCTGTTAAATAGTGAAACAAAACGGCATATTATATTAAAGTTTCATATGTGACCTTGTGTTTGTTTTGTTAATAAAGCGAGTTTTTAGCAAAAAACTCGGAGTTTTTGACAAGTAATCCTTATATACTCTAAATACACTGCAGCCATTGTAGAGATCCCGGGCTAATTCCGGGTGTGAGATTAAGGAAAACGCATGTTTACAGCTACTGATGTGTTAAAGCCAGAATTCAACGAGCAGTCGCTTGCTGATCTATGGTCGCTTATCTCACCATTATATATGGTGGATGAAACCCAATGGCTAGAGCAACTTCTGCCGCTAGCTACCCCTTCTGAGTCAGAAAAGCAGCAGATCACAGACAAAACGACATCATTGATCGAAGCTATCCGTGCGGATAAGACTTCTATCCAGATGATCGATGCATTGTTGCTTGAATACAGCTTAGATACTCAAGAGGGCATCTTGCTAATGTGTCTGGCGGAAGCCTTGATGCGTATTCCTGATTCAGCAACCGCTGATGCGCTGATTCGTGACAAATTAAGCGTTGCGGATTGGAAGTCTCACCTAAAGAATTCAGACTCAGTATTTGTTAACGCATCCACTTGGGGATTAATGCTAACAGGTAAGGTGGTTGGACTTTCATCTAAAGAGCAGAGTGCGGGTCAAGCCGTTAATCGCTTAGTGAACAAGCTTTCTGAGCCGGTGATTCGTAAAGCGATGCACCAAGCAATGAAGGTGATGGGTCACCAATTCGTTCTTGGCCGCAGCATTGCTGAAGCGCAAAAGAACGGTAAGTCTATGCGTGATAAAGGCTTTACCTACTCATACGACATGCTAGGTGAAGCGGCACTGACCACTGCTGACGCAAATAAATACTTCAAAGATTACCTAATGGCGATTGAAGCCGTAGGTCGAGACAACTATGTTTCTCCACAATCGAAGGTCTCTTCAAAATCGAGCCCTGCGCCATCGGTATCGATCAAGCTTTCTGCGCTTCACCCACGTTATGAAGTGGCGAACGAAGACCGCGTACTGACTGAACTTTGCGACACGCTAGAGCAGCTATTGCGCCGTGCAGTAGAGCTCGATGTTGCGATTACGATTGATGCGGAAGAAGCGGATCGCCTAGAGCTTTCTCTTAAATTATTCGAAAAACTGTACCGTACTGATCTTGTAAAAGGTTGGGGTAAATTTGGTCTGGTTATTCAAGCCTACTCAAAGCGTGCACTACCGGTTCTAGTATGGCTAAACCGCCTAGCGAAAGAGCAGGGTGATTTGATCCCGCTTCGCTTGGTGAAAGGCGCGTACTGGGACAGCGAAATCAAATGGTCGCAACAAGCTGGCTTTACTGATTACCCAGTTTACACTCGTAAAGAAGCTACTGACGTAGCTTACCTTGCTTGTGCGCGTTACCTATTGAGCCCAAGTGTTCGAGGCAATATCTTCCCGCAGTTTGCGAGCCACAATGCTCATACGGTTTCTGCTATTGCCGTCATGACCGACCATAAAGACTTTGAATTCCAACGCTTACACGGCATGGGTGATTCTCTGTACAACCATGCGATGGAAGCTTACCAACAGTCGGTACGTATATACGCACCGGTTGGCAGCCATAAAGATCTACTGCCATACCTAGTACGTCGCTTGCTAGAAAATGGTGCAAACAGCTCGTTTGTCCACCGCCTAGTTGATGCGCGTTGCCCTGTGGCAGAGCTGACTCAACATCCTGTCGATATGCTTCTGGCATTCGATACATTGCACAACACTAAGATTCCTCTGCCTCCAGCGGTATTCCCTGAGCGTAAGAACTCTTACGGTGTGAACATTGATATTGAAAGCGAAGCGCATCAATTTGAAGAGAAAGTAAAAAGCTTCTTAAACAACCAATGGACTGCGGGCCCTGTGATCAACGGTGAATCTCTTGCCGAAAGCATGATCAAGGCTGATCAGAACGTTGAGCAAGTGACGGCACCTTATGATCGTCGTATTCATGTGGGTCAGGTGGCTTTTGCTAACCTTGATCATGTTTCCGCAGCGATCACTGGCGCAGACGCAGCATTCGCTGATTGGAACGCAACTTCGGTTGAAACCAAAGCGGCTGCACTTGATAAGTTGGCTGACCTGATGGAAGACAACCTCGCTGAGCTGGTGGCGATTTGTCATCAAGAAGCGGGTAAGACAATTCACGATAGTGTTGATGAAGTACGTGAAGCAGTCGATTTCTGTCGTTACTACGCAAAACAAGCTGACAATCTACAAGGTTTCGAACTAAAAGGTTTTGATGGCCAAACACGAATCGCTTCTCGACAAGGTCGTGGTGTGTTCGTTTGTATCAGCCCTTGGAACTTCCCTCTAGCTATCTTCCTTGGCCAAATTACTGCAGCACTAGTGGCGGGTAATACGGTTGTGGCTAAGCCTGCCGAGCAAACAAGCTTGATTGCTGCTCGTGCGGTTGAACTGATGAATGAAGCGGGCTTCCCTGCTGGCACGATTCAGCTACTACTGGGTCGCGGTGCTGAGATCGGCAGTGCGCTCACCAGTCATGATGCGATTGCGGGCGTTGCCTTTACTGGTTCTACACCAACGGCACAGCGTATCAATGTGTCATTAGCCACTCGTAATGCTAAGCCAGTTCCGTTTATTGCGGAAACAGGCGGCCAGAATGCGATGATCGTCGACAGTACTGCACTGCCTGAACAGGTAGTTCGTGATGTGATTCGTTCAGCATTCGCTTCAGCAGGTCAGCGTTGTTCTGCACTACGTGTGCTTTACATCCAAGAAGACATTGCAGACCGCGTGGTTGGATTGATTCACGGTGCAATGGACGAGCTGAGTGTTGGCATTCCACACCTTCATAAAACCGATGTTGGCCCTGTTATCGACCAAAACGCAAAACAGAAGCTAATGGCGCACTTAGAAAACATGACCAATACCCAGAAGAAGGTGGCTCAACTTTCTCTAGGTAGTGATTGTGAACATGGTGATTTTGTTCCACCAAGTGCTTTTGAAATTGATGACATCAACTGCTTGAAAGAAGAACAGTTTG
Source organism: Vibrio sp. 10N.222.48.A3 (assembly GCF_041475345.1). Classification (NCBI taxonomy): domain Bacteria; kingdom Pseudomonadati; phylum Pseudomonadota; class Gammaproteobacteria; order Vibrionales; family Vibrionaceae; genus Vibrio; species Vibrio sp. 10N.222.48.A3. The sequence continues at coordinate 6,624 of NZ_JBFRVX010000395.1, forward strand.
GCCCAGTGCTACACATTGTTCGCTTCAAAGCGAGTGAGCTAGCGCAAGTGGTAGACCAAATCAACCAAACGGGCTTTGGCTTAACCATGGGTATCCACAGCCGTAACGAGACAACTTACCGTTGGATCGAAAAACACGTTCGTGTGGGTAACTGCTACATCAACCGTGACCAAGTGGGCGCCGTTGTTGGTGTTCAACCATTTGGTGGTCAAGGCTTGTCAGGTACTGGCCCTAAAGCGGGTGGTCCTCACTACCTATATCGCTTTACTGATATTCATTTCTCTCAATCACAAGACAAGGCATAAGGAGCATTATCATGGTTCATCAAGTGACAGGTTTTTCTGATGCTTTGCTAGCGTGGGAACAATGGAATCTTACCGATTTTGATTACAAGAGTGCTCAGGTACTTGCGCTTAAATCAGAGATCGAAAGTCAATCTGCGCCTTTGGCGATGGTGGCGACTTATCATCTAGAGCAAGCGTCTGCACTGCTTTCTGAACATCACCTAATGGCAGGTCCTACGGGCGAAACCAATGAGCTATATGCCGCAGGTCGCGGTGTGGCTTTGGTGATTGTTGATGATTGCGAAGTGAAAGTGCCAGCGCTGCAAACTGCAATGGCTTTGATTACTGCCGCGCTATTGGCAGGTAACAGCGTTCAATTGTGCAGTGATGATGTGCAGTTCAATACGTTAGTTGCAGACGCAGCTAAGTCGGCGAACTTGCCAACTAACTTGGTGCAAGTTGCCTCGTATGACGCTGCTCAACAGTTGTTGTCTTGCGATGTACGTAGCGTGGGTTACGTAGGTAACTCGCAAACGGCACAAGCTATCAATTTACAGCTTGCTAAGCGTGACGGTGCAATCGTCGGTTTAGTAGCTGAAACGGATCTGGTGACAATGAATGTTGCTAATGATCCACACCTATCGCTGCGCTTCATTACCGAGCGTACGCGAACTATAAATATAACAGCCGTGGGCGGTAACGCGACCTTGCTCGAACTTGGAAGTGAAGCTCACTAACCTTCAGTAAAATTGGCTCTAAGTACTTTTGGTTTTTTCCATTGTTGGGTTTTCTCCATCTTTGGATTTAATTCATAGTGCCTTGGAGCCTCAATACCTAACTCAATGCACTCGCTTGCCTTACGGTGAGTGTCTTGCATTGAATTAGGCATGGAAGGCTTTCTACAAAATGAGGACTATCAAATGATAGAAAACAGTTTTGCAATAACGACGACGTTCATTGCGTATCTAATTATGATGCTAGCGATCGGTGTTATTGCTTACAAACGTACATCTAACTCAACAGACTACTTCCTAGGTGGTCGTTCGTTAGGCCCATGGCCTGCTGCACTTTCTGCTGGTGCATCAGACATGAGTGGTTGGTTGCTACTTGGCCTGCCTGGTTACGCTTACGCTGCTGGCTTTGAAGCATTTTGGCTTGCTGGTGGTCTACTTGTTGGTACTTGGGCAAACTGGTTAATCAGTGCAAAACGTCTACGTACTTACAGCATTACGACTGAATCACTGACGCTGCCTGAGTTCCTATCTCGTCGTTTCAATGATAATTCTAAGCTGATCCAAACAATTTCTGCTTTCTTTATCCTTTTATTCTTCCTTTTCTACACAAGTTCAGGCTTGGTAGCAGGTGGTAAATTGTTTGAAACGGTATTCGGCCTTGATTACACAACAGCGGTAATTATCGGTACAGTCTGTGTAGTTTCGTACACTCTGTTTGGTGGTTTCCTAGCGGTATCTTGGACTGACTTGGTTCAAGGTCTACTCATGTCTGCAGCGCTATTGATTGTACCAATCGCGGCAATGAACGGTGGCCTAGGTCAGCTTTCTAGCGACCTACACAACATCAACCCAGAGCTGCTAACGCTATGGAATGATGCGAAGGGTGAGCCACTGTCTGCTATTGCGATCATCTCACTAGCGGCATGGGGTTTGGGTTACTTCGGTCAACCACACATCCTTGCGCGTTTCAAAGCAACACGTAGTAATAAAGACCTAACAACAGCGCGCCGCATTGCCGTTATCTGGACTGCACTGTCTATGATTGGTGCAATGCTTGTGGGTCTTGTTGGTCTAATCTATGTGACGAACTCTGGCGCACCTAAGCTAGACGATGGCGAGAAGATCTTCATGCTTCTTGTGAACGCGATGTTCCACCCAGTAATCGCCGGCATCCTACTTGCTGCCATTCTAGCGGCAATCATGAGTACTGCGGATTCACAACTTCTTGTTTCTTCATCTGCAATGGCAGAAGACCTGTATAAGCAAGTTTTGAAGAAAGACGCAACGTCAGAAGAGATTGTTCGTGTCGGCCGTTTCGCGGTTATTCTAATTTCTCTTGTTGCTCTTGTTCTGGCGATGACACCAGACAGCTCAGTACTTGGCCTTGTATCTTACGCATGGGCTGGTTTTGGTGCTGCATTCGGTCCTGCAATCGTATTAAGCCTATACTGGTCTCGTATGAACCGTAACGGCGCTCTAGCGGGTATCGTGGTTGGTGGTGTTACGATTGTACTTTGGAAGCAGTTCACGGGCGGTTGGTTCGATGTTTACGAAATCGTACCGGGAATCATCCTATCGACGCTTTCTATCGTTATTGTGAGCCTAATGACTGGCGAGCCAGAAGACGAAGTGAAAAAGCAACACGCTGAGTTCAAGAAGAACCTAGTTGAGCTAGACTAATTTACATTGTAAAACATATGTGAATTAGCAAAGAACATTAGCTAAAAAGCAATTGTAAAAAGTAATTGAAAAATAAAAGTAATAGAGTCACTTCGGTGGCTCTATTTTTTTATGTGGGCACTACCTTTGTCTTATAAAAAACCAGTAGGATACAGAAGAAGCACGGCTGTTATGAGGTTTACAATGTAAATCGAAACCAAATGATAGAAGGGAAATAAATAGAAGATAAAGGCTTTTCATAGCGCTTGATGTCAAAAAATAACCGATAAAATGGCTATTTTTTGAACTTGGCGCTCACTTTTGTTATTAGCTCGGTGAATTATTACACTGAATTGGACATCATGTGTCAATTATCAGTAACCACTAAAGACCTATAGGACAAAGGTATGCCTGATCTCTATTGCAAAGGATGTAAAAAAACAACACTACATAAGTCTATAATGAAACGTTGTGAATCTGAGCCTGAGACAACCTCTGGCCGTGTGATGCAATGGACGTCAAAGCTATTTAGTGGAAACCTGTACTACGACATGGAAACTCAACACTTCTGTCGAACGTGTAACTGTCGTTGTGAAACAGGAACTGCAGTTCCCCAAGTTGGTCTGGCTTAGATTGTAGTAAGTGCTTACTAACTTAGATTTAAAAACCTCCCTGATGGAGGTTTTTTCGTTTTTTATGCCGCTTTTAGTGAAGGTTCTGCCTCGACGACATTACCATCAATCTTAACTTCCCAGCCATAGTTTGAGTATTCACTTGCGAGTGCTTGGGCAACATCTTTTGATACCGTTACGTGTGTCCATGAACCGATTCCGTAAGGTTTATATGCGAGTTCTTGCGTTTTCATAATAGAGTCATCCTTTCTCTTTGAGAATTCTATTATTCACTTTGGCCTATATCCTTTCTTTCGTTTCTGGCTCAACTTATTTGTTAATCGGGTCATTTCTATAATAATTTGTTAATAACTGGAGTTTGATTTATAAGGGTTGTTATCGCTCCGTTCGGTTTTATATTTAACGTGAATAGGAATGGTCTATTTAGTTTTCTAAATGTGTGAGCAAGGTTTTCTTCGATTGCTCTTAGTATGGAATATACTGAGCGCAATCTAGAATGTTTAAGGAATATTATGTCTCAGCATCAACTCGATCGTATCGATAAAGAGATACTAAGAATTCTGCATATGAAAGGCCGTTTGCCCGTTGTTGAACTAGCGAAACAGGTCAACCTAACAACTTCACCTTGCTCTGATAGGTTGAAGCGATTGGAAAAAGTGGGCTACATCACAGGCTATCATGCTGAGCTTTGTTCAGAAAAGTTGGGGCTCGATGTCCAAGTGTTTATCCATATTCGCCTCGATCAAACCAGTTTTTCAATTTTTGATAAATTTGCACAAGCGGTTGAAACGATGCCTGAGGTCGAAGAGTGCTATTCGCTGTCGGGGGATTTTGACACCATGATCAAGGTTCGAGTAAAAGACATGAAGGCGTACCAAGCGTTTATGGCAACGAAATTGGGTACCCTGCCAGGTGTGATTCAGACACGCAGCGAAGTGGTGATTGAAGAACACAAGAAGGGCTTTGGTGTTAACCCTGAGCTGTTGGCCACCATAAAATAGTGACCTGCTTTCGCCTTACCAAGGTTATTTACATATAAAAAATGGAAGCCAATAAGCTTCCATTTTTTGTTGAACGTCAGATAAAGAGCAATCGGATAAACTTCTCCGTCTTACAGCGTAATTGCGGCAGAGATTAAACCAATCACACCGCCGAATACCCCACCCCAAACGACCAACCAACCAAGGTGTTTTTTGATCATGGTCTGAACCATCTCTTTAACCAGTTTTGGTGTCAGTTCATTCAAGCGCTGATCGATGATCGCTTCAATGTTCTCTTTGATTTCATCCATCATCGCAGGTGATTCAAGTTCATCCTTGATGGCATTTTTTACCGAATCACTCTTGCTGATTTCGATCACAGACTCTTGCATCTTCTCCACGAATGGCGCTTTCATTGGCTGTAGTGCTTCAGTGCCGCCAACCATCGCTAGCATGCCACCAAACTGTGAGTTTTCGATAACATGCACCAGCGATTCGAATGCAGGGTTAAAGTCGATCTTCTTAATCACAGGCTCTAGGTTGAGTGACTTTCCTGTCATCTCACTACTCAGAAAACGGTCGATGTTACTTTCGGTAAAGAACTGTTCCATCATCAGTTGTTTGATGGCTGCCTTGAACTCTTCAAAGCGCGCTGGAATAACGCCAGAACCATATAGGCCGGGTACTTTCTCGAACAACATGTGAATCGCAAGCCAGTTGGTGATGGCACCAGAAAATGCGAATAAACCTGCATAAAGCAAGTATTGGTTTGCTGTCGCATAGCCGCCAGCAAGCAGTGCTAACGCAATAACGTTAGTTAAGACACTTTTGTTCATGGTTGATCTCTAAAAAGAATACTGCGCGCATTTTAAGAAAAAAACGCCAAGAAAAAAACAAAAGGATCGATGAAGTTTATAGAACCAATGAAAACAGATGAGAAAGGGGCAGAGAATAACAGGCATAAAAAAGGCTAGCCTCCCCCCGAAGTCTAGCCTTATTCCAGAACGCGCAAGCGAAGCGTCATTGCTGTTAATGTCATTATATGATTACGACATAACATTCTGCCATGTGTAATTTACCGCCAATTAACATTTTGGTGTGAATTACGCCGCACTTTTAAAATGGAATATAAATTAAGCGCTCGTTGTCTGTTCAAGATCATCACCAATAAAGCCACCAGTCTGGTGATTCCACAATTGAGCATAGATGCCATTTTGTGTAATCAGCTCTTGGTGCGTGCCTTCTTCGACGATATTACCTTGGTCGAGTACGATCAAACGGTCCATTGCTGCAATCGTCGATAAACGGTGTGCAATCGCGATAACGGTTTTGCCTTCCATTAGTTCAATCAAGCTCTCTTGAATCGCTGCTTCTACCTCAGAATCGAGAGCAGATGTTGCTTCATCTAGAACCAACAGCGGAGCATTTTTCAGAAGAACACGTGAGATAGCGACACGTTGACGCTGCCCACCAGAAAGCTTAACGCCACGTTCACCTACTTGAGCATCGTAGCCAACGTTACCAAACGGGTCAGTTAGCGTTTCGATAAACTCATGAGCGTGTGCCTGTTTAGTCGCCGCGTATACCTCTTCGTCTGATGCCTCTGGTCGACCGTAAAGAATGTTGTCTTTGATCGAACGGTGCAGCAGTGAGGTATCTTGAGTCACCATACCTATGTTGCTACGCAGAGAATCTTGAGTAACGCTCGAGATCTCTTGGTCATCAATCAGGATGCGACCACTTTCTACATCGTGGAAACGCAGCAGTAAGTTAACTAGGGTCGATTTACCTGCACCTGAACGGCCAACCAAGCCGACTTTTTCACCCGGTTTGATGTTTAGGTTTAGGTTGTTAATCACCCCCTTATTCTCACCGTAGTTAAAGCTCACGTTGTCGAAGTTGATACCGCCTTGTGGAACGTCCAAAGGCTTTGCGTCTTTCTTGTCTTCGATAGCAATGGGCTTAGACAGTGTTTTAATACCATCAATTACAGTACCTAGGTTTTCAAACAGACCGCCGATTTCCCACATGATCCATTTCGACATACCGTTAATACGCAGAGCCAAGCTGACTGCAATCGCAATCGCACCGACCGTGATTGCGTTATCTAACCATAGGTAAATAGAGATACCGGCAATGCTGAATACCAATAGATAGTTAGCAAATTCAACGCAGATGTTGAAGCCTGTAACCAAGCGCATTTGGCGATGGACTGTGTCTAGGAAGCCTTCCATCCCTTCTTCTGCGTACTCGGTTTCTCTTTTACTATGAGAGAAAAGTTTGACCGTAGCGATGTTGGTGTAGCTATCAACAATGCGTCCTGTCATCAGTGAGCGAGCATCCGCCTGTTCTGAAGACACGTCTTTCAGCTTTGGTACGAAGTGCAGTTGGATACCGACGTAAATGAACAACCAAATCAACATTGGAGCCATTAAGCGCCAATCCGATTCAGCGAGCATGAACAGCATCGCTGTAAAGTAAACCGTCACGTAAACAAACACATCGACCATTTTGGTCACGGTTTCACGTACCGCGAGCGATGTTTGCATGACTTTGGTGGCAACACGCCCGGCAAAGTCATCTTGATAGAACGACAAACTTTGCTTCAAAAGGTAGCGGTGCGCTAACCAACGAATCGACATTGGATAGTTGCCCAGCAAAGTTTGGTGAAGCAATAGCGAATAAACACTGATCAAGATTGGCATCACGACCAACAGCAGAACGCCGAGCCCCATCAGTGTCGACTCGTTGTCTGCTAAGAAAGTGTCCGGGTTGCTGGTTGATAGCCAGTCAACCAGTTGTCCCATGTAACCGAACAGCGCAACTTCGATGATCGCGATGGTCATGCTCATCAATCCGAGCAAGATCAACGGCTTTTCAAAACCTCGTGTGTAATGGCGGCAGAATGCCAGTATTCCAGTAGGAGGTTGTATCGGCTCTCCCTTTGGAAAGGCTTCAGTAAAGCCTTCAAATTTCTTGTACATAGTTTTCCCTTTATAAGCTACTGCATCTTTGATGCTAGAGCATCGTGATGTGCAGCTTTGTTTTTATAGTCTTGATTTGAATTTTTCAGTTTTAGTTTGAAATTATATAAGTGCCAACGCGTTCTTATAAGTATTAAGCCATTCGATAGATTTTTGTTTAGTTCTTATGTAAGTACTTGGTTTAAGCGACACAGAACACCTCCAAAGAGTGTCTTTCATGAAGCTAATTTTAGATTGAATTAGACAGGAAAAGTTAAGCTTATTTCAAACGTAATTGATGGTTATGCAACGGTGATAATCCTAACGTTAAATGGATTAAATTGTAATCAAAACTCGTGTGGAGTTGAAAAATGAAATGAGAATATTTATCCAGTAAATTCTTTAACGAATATGCATACAGTTGGTTCTTTCTGATGTGCTGTTATCTTGCAGTAAAAATTACCGACTAATCTAAAATTCGCAGTAATTACTTGGGATAAATATTCAAATCATTGTGATTTTCAGTGAATTTTGTCGTAACAAGTTGTTTACAATTCTGAGGTAAATAAAAGATAGGGACGGTTAAAATGTTAAACCTACACAAAAAATCACTGCATATTACTAATGTTCAAAACGCAAATTGCGTTGTTATGGTGCCGCCAAAAGAATTTAAATTTAACGAAGAAACAGCCCGTGATAACGAGTTTCAGCACAGAGTCGATCTGACTGAAGCTGAGGTAAAGTTAGAAACGATGGCCGAGTTTAAGGCTATGGTGGTTTCGCTACGTAAAGAAGGTGTGCAAGTTGTAGAGTTTGATTATCCGGAACTGGGTGTTGAAACCCCTGACGCAGTGTTCCCAAACAACTGGTTCAGTACTTGTAGTGATGGAAGCCTATTCACTTTCCCTATGGCGTGTGAAAACCGTCAAAATGAAGTTAAGCCGAATGCACTTATTGAAGCGTTGGAAGCGTCTGGTCGCATTGTTAATCACAGTGAGTCTATGGAGTCGTACGTTGCTCAAGGTTCTTATCTAGAGAGCACAGGCGTGATGGTGATCGACCATATCAACAAGACCATTTATGCTGCGCTTTCACAACGTTGTGACCGCGAAGTATTGGAAGATTACGCGAAGCGCATTGGCTATTCTCGCGTGGTCTCGTTCCAAACGGCATTACCGTCTGGTCAACCGATTTACCATACCAATGTGATGATGGCGATTGGCGATAATTTCTGCGTGATCTGTGATGAAGTGATCCCAGAGTTTGAGCGCCGCTTTGTTGTGAAGTCTCTTGCCAAAGACAAGCAAGTTATCTCTATCTCAATCGATCAGATGAATCGTTTTTGTGGCAACATCCTTCAGCTTGAAACTGTGAATGGCGACAAGGTGATCGCGATGTCTCAATCGGCTTATGATGCGTTTTCTCCAGCTCAGTTAGCTCAGCTTTCGACACACGGTAAGCTACTACCATTTAACGTGAAAACGATCGAAGACATCGGCGGTGGTTCGGTGCGATGCATGTTGGGCGAGGTGTTCTTACCAACCCGAGTGAATCGTCTGTAGCAAGTATAGAAAGTATAGCAAGCGCTCATTTCCAGCAATGGATCTTCGAATACCACTCTTATCGCAGAGTGGTATTTTTGTTTTTATCTATCACAAATAAGAGAACAAGAGCTCGATACAGGAGTCAACGCGCAAAGCTACTGAAAAAAGCTATGAAGCGTCCTTAAAAGCTCTGTGTTCAATGAACTGAGCCGACAGTGTTACGACTTCCTTAGAGTAGACCAGCGCTGTGTGGTTGAGTTTGAGGGCGTAAGTATCAGTGGCTCCTCTCAGGTTGGCGTCTTCGAGTGTTACTGTGCCATCCCCAGGATTTCTTCCCAATACAATGCGTCCTACGCCAGCGTCGTAGGTGCCAGTAATTACGCCAATCGGCACATCAATATCGTAGTCACCCAAGCCATCGCTTAAAATCATTTTGCTCGAACCAAATATAAATCCAAGCCCATGATTAGACAGTGTTTTGGCGATGGTTGCCCCATTGTGCGGAGTGCCTGCTGTAATAATGCAGGTGTCGGCGAAGTGTGGTTGGTAGAATTTAAAGTAATGACGAATCAGCAAGCCACCCAGTGAGTGACCGAAAAAATAGACCTCATCATACTCATTAAAACGAGCATTCACGAAACGATTGAGACGTTTGGCTGCAGAAGGGAAACGCAGCGAGTTGTAGGCAAACTTGTGCGTTGTAAAGCCGCGTTTTTTGAAGTTTCTATCCAGATATTGCATGATCAACGCAGGCATATATAGACCATGAATTAAAACTATATGTTTGTTTTTATTATTCATTTTTGTCCTCCGTCTGATGGTGTCTCCAGTATATTTAGTCGCAAATCTAAACTCAATAAAACTTGCGGCTAATGGGACACAAAAGACAGAGCCTTCGCTATAGAAAGAATGTGCGTTATAGACAAAGAGTGGGTTACTCTGATCTCACTCCTCCATACACATCAATCGTTAACCCAACTTGTTTGGCATAGGTATTCGGTGTTAGGCCTGTTACCTTATTGAAGCTTCACTTTTTGCTTCAGGTTCAACCAAAACCTTTATCACGCCTTTTTGTAAAATCAGGTTGTTGGGGTAGGTGATAATGTTACCCGAACTGTGTCGAAGAATAACGTGGAACATGGTGATATCGATGATCACACCGCTGATGTCTTCGTCTTTCTCCGCGACTCTTACTCTGTCGCCAATGCGATAAGGGAAGACAAAAAATATTAGTACGCTGGCTGTGAGGTTACTTAGAATGGACCATTGCGCGAATAAAGCGACACCCAGCACCGCAAATATGGATGATAAGAACAGCGAAATATCACCAAAACCCAAGTTAAGAACAATCGTAAACACAGCGATGAAGAGTAGAAACAGAACAATATTGAAACACTTAATCACGAACTGCTTTCGCTTCAATTCGACACGCTTATTTTCCGCTAATGTTTCTATCCAGTTCTTACCTAAGCGTTTGATCACCCAATACACAGTGATAAGAAGTAAACCTAAAACTACTTGTCTAAGCCACATATTGGATTGCAAAAACTCAACCATTAAATAAACCTCAATTTTTTCAAAATAATGACCTCTGCCGCTATGACTACGAGCAGCCCAACGCAAAAGAGTGGGAATGCTATTGGGTTATCTGTTCCGGGTATCCCCGCGATATTGACACCCAGTAAACCGGTGAAAAACCCAGCAGGGAGGAAAATACCTGCAATGATAGAAAATAGGTACGTATTTCTATTCATTTTTTCAGCTTGTTGCTGACTTAGGCTCGCTAAAAATACATTAATTTGTTCGATGTAAAACTCAACAGACTCGTTAATTCTCAGGATGGTATCAAGGCTGTTCTTTATATGACTGTTGTGATTACTCAATGGTGCAGGTAGGTCACTCATTAAATCTTCAAAAACGTATTTCTGTGGCTTCAAATAACGCCTTAGTCTGAGTAGCCTTGAATGTAGAGCGTTAATGGATCTTATGTCGATATTGGAGTTAGATTCTAACTCGTCAATTAATAGTTCGACGGGTGCTAGGAAGGTTGAAATACTGTGGTTGATTCCACGGATCATGCCCAACAACACATCAGGCAATGATGTGGGGCCTTGGTTTTGAATGAGATCAGACACCAGATTACTGACCGCTTTTGAAGGAACTTTACGTGTCGATATTAAAGTGCCTTTGTACCATAAGATGCGTAGGCTAAGCATGTCGTCAGGGTTAGCACCTTCGTTTAGATTAATGCCTCGCAGAATCATCAAAAAACAGTCGTGTCCAAACTGTTCGAACCGAGGGCGGGTGTCATCGGTGAGTAATGAATCGATGATGGCATTTGGAACCGTATTACTGTGGAGCCATTCTCTCAAACCGTCAGCATCTCTTTGGCAGTGATACCAAGTTGATTGCTCGAATGAGGCTGGGCTGGTGGTGTGTTCATGTGCCACACCCTCAGAAAATTGCCAGCTTGAAATTATGAAAGCGTCCATTCATTTGTCCTTAATGATATGACATTAACATTGATATTAGGCGCCATTCAGGCACGGTATTGAACTGAGCTAATCTTGGTAAGTTCAATGAGCGATGTGAGTGAGATAAAGTCTAATAAGACAGGTTGGTCTTTGGAGCACGACGGACTCTTCCATTATTGTTTCTATTAAATGTAGCTCATTGTTTCGTCGTTATAAATTAGCACTCTGGCTCCATGTTAGCGACGAAAAAAAGAAAAGACCGAGGTCTTTTCTTTTTAGGGGAAGTTGAGGAGAGCTTATTCAGGCAACTCGAGTTTTCCGATGGTTTACATAAGCAAAAACACTACCGACACGCAGCAAAAATATCTTGGCTCGCTCGGTATTCTTTAGTTTGCACGTCCATCAGGCCAAGCAAGGAGTCGAACAGGTTATCGTGAGAAAAGCTCTGCTCTTTCCCCGCCTTTCTTAAGCAGGTCTCGCTTATCCCTTTCTGCGCAGCAAAACCATCAGACATCCATAGGATCATCGGTACGTGGGTTTGTTCTTTTGGTGCCAGCGAGTAGGGCATGCCGTGAAGATACACGCCATTCTCCCCTAAAGACTCTCCGTGATCCGAGATATACATCAGTGCGACATTGTACTTGTCGGTCAGTTTCTCCAGTTTCCGAATCGCCTGTGAGAGAAAGAAATCCGTGTACAAGATGGTGTTGTCGTAGGTGTTAACCACTTGCTCTTTGGTGCAGTTTTCAATGTCTGCACGAGCGCAGTCAGGCGTAAATTTCTTATGTTCTTCTGGATAACGCTCAAAGTACGTTGGGCCGTGAGACCCCGAAATATGATAGAAAATGATGCTATCTTGTTTAAGATCTTGAGTATCTTGTTCGAAGTTCTCTAGCATGGCTGTGTCATAGCACACATCTTTATTACACAGCGGGTCGCTGTCTTTGGCGACGAGCGTCATCTCTTTGATTCGATGTGCGACCGCCTTGTCTCCCCCATCATGCTCTCGCCAGATAGAGTGAATGCCCGCGCGGTTCATCATGTCGACCACGTTATCTTGGTTGTAGGCTTTGTCGCGATCGTAGTTGCTGCGATTCATGTTCGAGAACATACATGGCACAGAAACCGCGGTGGCTGTTCCGCACGACTGAACATCAGAGAAAAATATCGGGTTGTAAGGCTTGGTATGAGCGTTGGTTTCTCTCTCATAGCCATGATATTGGTAGTTGTACACGCGTGCGGTTTCACCAAGAACAAACACTAATAATGTTGGTTTGGTTGCCGCTTTGGCTTGTGCTGTTTGCTTCGCATCTAATCCTAACTCTTGATAAGGGATGGGCTGTTTTATGTAAGTGTTATTGATATATTTAACCGTTGATGACACATACTCGGTCGGGATGATCATCTTTTTGATGTGCGAATGATTACGACCAATCGATACGTAATCTTTGTAGAAAAGCCCGGCAATAATGGCAATGACGATCAAGGAAGAGAGCAGCCCAATCGATTTCCAGACAAAGAAATCTTTCCAAGATTCTTTTTCAAGTTTGGTGAACAACAGGATGAACGATGGAATACCGCCCATGGCAAGTAACCATAAGATGGAGTGGGTACTTACATAGCTTGCTGCTTCACCACTATTGGTCTCAAACACATTCTCTATCATCCCGTAGTCGACGAATATGCCGTAATTGAACATGCTGTAGCTGACTAAGGTTGAGGTGATCAGTAATAAGATGAAAAACGGCTTGGAGAATATCGGCCAATTAAAGACTTGGAAGATAAAATTGAAGGCAGCAAGGAAGAAGAACGGGATGGATATAAGAAACGCGACACTTTCAGACTTTGATACCTGAACAATACTAAACAGTTCTAGGGAGAGAGGGATGTTGATGATAAGCAGATAATACACAGCCAACACAAAGGGCAGTTTGTTTATCGACATGTTTAAGCTTGGTAGATTCATAGGTCTTTTTTCCTGCGTATCTTATCTCTTTATTTTAGTCTCCCTATCAAGAAAGCTCTAATATCAACGCATAAAGATCGAGAAGTGATGGTGAGTGATAACCGGCTAAAGTGAAATGACTCGATAGGGTGTATAGATACAAAAATTCACTTTACTGTGCTGCCTTATCATAGGGCAGAGTAGCAAAGTGAATTTGAGTTATTTACTTACAACGTGGCCGTGAGGAGCACATTAGAAGTTGTATGAACCACCGAAGCTAACACTGTTGAACGCTAGTGTGTGGTCATCGTTTTTGAGAGAACCCTGATAGGAATAGTCATCAACACTCACCGCGTCAGCTTGTGAAATAAGGCGAAGTGTTAAGTGTTCAATCGGCGTGTATTCAACACCTACGCCAAAGTGGAAGCCAGTACCGCTGTCGTCCCCATAGTTTGCCGCTTGATTCGCGTGAAGGTCAACAGAGCTTAAACCAGCCAACACGAATGGACGAATAGTGTTGTCAAACGTATAACCGATATTCGCTGATGCAGAAATAGAGGTTGGCGAGAGTTTTTCTGCGCCATTTTTGTAATCTGCATAATCGTTGTAGCCAAGCTCTACGCCAACAATACGGTTGAATTGGTAACCACCGTATAGGTTATAACCCATACCATCTGAATCTAAATTACCGTGACCATCTGTATCGGAGTCTTGATAGACACTAAGTCCACCACCTACATACGCGCCACCATTTGTGCTTGCTGCAAAAGTTGGAAGTGAAACTAAACCGATTAAGCCGAGTGCTAATACTGATTTTTTCATGATAATACCTTGTTTACTCATCCTGTGATGTAAGTCACGGTATCGCTGACGAATGATTTATAAAACCCTCACAAATGAAACCTATTTTTTCATTGATAAAGTGACTATCTGTAGTCCTTGATTTATCAAGAGGTAAGGTCATATTTGTTGGTTATATTCTTTATAAATAAAATTCACATATTGACAAAAGGTTAAATTTGCTAAATAAAACGATGTTTTTTAAGGTTGAAGTGAGGTCGGGTTTATCTAACTAATGGAAAATAAAACATAACAAACATTGTATTTATTCTATTGTAGTATTTGTTGCGGTGTTTGTTGAAAGCAAAGCAGTACGCTGATTCTAATCATGACAAGGAGAGTTGGATGTTAAACCGAGCAAACACAGGTTTGGTGGTTGTGGACTTGGATGAGGCTTTGAGTGGGATGAGATATTGCATGTTTGCATTTTAGGAGGAATAAACGGGGAGATGTTAGCACCAGCCCCCGTATTTACAGTCAATATGACGGTATTCTATGCTCAGTCCTTGAGCACCAGCGAAAGTATTGAATGTCAGGTAGAAGCTTCCAAGACCAAACTTTTGGTGTCGTCAGTTGGTTCGTGGACAAATAACGACGAGTTAAGCTTTGCAGTAAACGCGTGCTTCTCGTGGTGTATAAATACCAAAAGTCACGGCTGCTAGTAAACCATTCACGAATGTCTCTTGAACTTCAACTTTAGCAACGTTGTCGATACCGTTACATACTTTAGCTGCATCAATTTGCTTTTTCTGCGCTAGACCGTTGATGAAAAAGTGGTGTGACTTTTCAGTTGTTGGTGTTGTTGCTTCGCTCTCTTGAGGGGCCATTACGAAAGTTTGTTGAGCGCAACCTGTTGCTACTAGCGATAGTGCCGCGATGATCAGTAGTTTTTTCATGTGTTTCTCCAGAGATAAAATTCAGCTCACGTCAGTAAGGGTGAACGAGTGTTGTATGGTTTGAAGGGGATATGTGGTCCCCTCCAGCTGATGTTGAACATTATTCCAGAGATGATTGGTCGTTACTGTATGAGTTTGTCAGTCGAATCGTTACACAGTGGAAAGGCTATAGTGAATACGGCGCCCTTTAAAGTATTGCTTTGTGCGACTTGTACTGTTGCACCGTGTTGAACACAGATCTTCTTGACGATAGAAAGCCCTAGACCATGGCCACTCTTGGCTTTGTTACGCGCTTTATCTCCAACATAAAAAGGTTCGAATAGGCGAGAACGGTGCTCTTTTGCTACGCCGTCACCGTCGTCATGCACGGCGATTTGTAGCATATCGTGGTGCACGCTTGCTTCTATCGAAATTTGTGAACGTGCGAATTTCATCGCGTTACGTACTAGGTTATCTAACGCGCGATTGAGCAGCGTATCATCTGCTAATATCAAATGAGGTTGTTCTGGTAGTGATAGATCAATGTTAAACTCAGTCTCTTTGTTCCAACGGCTCATTGCATGATCGAGAAAGTCTCTTATCTCTAATGGCTGTTGCAAGTTCTCTAGATCACAACTGTCGAGTTTTGCGTAATATAGTAACTCATCGACCATTTTTTCCATCTCTTCTGTGTCTTCAACAATGCTCTCGATAGTATCTTGCTGCCCCTCGTTGAGTGGCGTGTCTTTGAGCATTTCAGCCTGCCATTGAATTCTAAATATCGGAGTTCGCAGTTCATGAGCTACCGCATTGGTAAGTGAACGATTACTCTCGATTAAGCTATGGATTCGGTCGGCCATCAGATTAAAGGATTTATTCAGAGTTCCAATTGCACTGCCGCCTGATGTTTCAGCTCGCGAAGAGAGGTCGCCTTCAGAGAAGCGTAATGTGGCATTTTCAAGCTTCTTAACTCTGCGGAAAATAATCAACAGATGACCCAGGCCATATACGATGAAGCTCGCGATAAAGAATACCCAAATGAGGTCATCTTCGAGCTCTATTTTTTGTCGAACGAGCGTGTCGTCGTTGGGCAGGTAATGATAGATGTTTTTACTG
>NZ_JBFRVX010000396.1:0-7169 GCF_041475345.1 Vibrio sp. 10N.222.48.A3
GATCTTCTGGGTTCTGCTAATCCGTGCAATCCTGAGCTGGGTTAGCCAAGGTCGTAGCCCAATTGAATACGTGTTCCATCAACTGACTGAACCAATGCTGGCTCCAATTCGTCGTATTCTTCCAGCAATGGGCGGTTTTGATTTAAGCGTACTGGTACTGTTTATTGTTCTGCAATTCGCGAACTTCTTAATGGGTGACCTAATTGGCCCGATTTGGTATCAGCTATAATTCAAGTACGAACATCAGGTACTTTGACGATGCCAAAAGCGGTTTGGGCCGAGGAAGACGATATTCTTCTTAGGCTCTATATCCAACCCAAAGCAAGCCGAGATAAAATTGTCGGCTTACACGGCGAGGAACTGAAAATTGCCATTACTGCACCACCGGTTGATGGCAAAGCCAATGCTCACTTAGCGAAATACCTTGCGAAACAATTTAAGGTCGCTAAAGGGCAAATTACGATAGAAAAGGGAGAGCTAGGTAGGCACAAGCAAGTTCGAATATGCTCGCCAAGCCAAATCCCAACTGAAGTCAAAGCCATCCTATGATGGCTTTTTGCTATTTATTGGAGTCATTATGCGTTTATGGATAACAGCACTACTCACCGCTCTTGTTGCCTTACCAAGTTCGGCAGGACAGTTTAAAAGTATCAAGGATGTCGAGGTTCATTATTCGGCTTTCAATTCCACGTTTTTAACTGCGCAGGTCGCTAAGCAATATAAGCTGAAACGAAACGGATACTCAGCGATTCTAAACATCAGCGTGCTAGACAACGCTTCTCTAGGCAAGCCTGCAACAACGGCTAAAATTACGGGAACAGCTCGAAACCTAGTAGGTAACACTCGCACGCTTAACTTCCGTGAAATAAAGGAAGGTGATGCAATTTATTACCTTGCTGAGTTCCCTATCACTCACGAAGAGAACATCACTTTTAATATCGATGTTAACGCCGGTTTGAAAGGCACAGGTCCACTGCGTTTCACACAAAAATTTTATATAGAAGAGTAGCTTCAAAGCTCACATTTCTAGTCATTAACTTATTAGAGCCACATCCCCATGAGTAAGATTGTTTTAGCAACAGGCAACCAAGGTAAAGTTCGCGAGATGGCAGATATTCTGTCTGAGTTTGGTTTCGACGTTGTCGCGCAAAGTGAATTTAACGTTTCAGAAGTCGCAGAAACAGGAACGACTTTCATTGAAAATGCCATCATCAAAGCTCGCCACGCTGCGAAAGAGACGGGGCTACCAGCCATTGCTGACGATTCTGGCTTAGAAGTTGATTACCTTAATGGTGCACCCGGTATCTACTCAGCGCGTTACTCAGGTGAAGGGGCTACTGATAAGCAAAACATCGAAAAGCTGTTAGATGCTATGCAAGGTGTCGATGTTGAAAAGCGTACCGCTCGTTTTCACTGTGTATTGGTGCTAATGCGTCACGAAAACGATCCAACTCCATTAGTATGTCACGGTAAATGGGAAGGTCGCATTCTGACTGAAGAACACGGTGAAAATGGCTTTGGCTACGATCCTGTATTCTTTGTACCAGAAGATAACTGCGCCTCAGCAGAACTTGAATCGTCACGTAAGAAGCAACTGTCACACCGTGGTAAAGCCCTCGCGTCATTATTCAAGACTCTCAAGGAGCAAGCTCTGTAATGCACAATGCAGCGCTAATACCACCCGCACTCAGCCTCTATGTCCACATTCCATGGTGTGTACAAAAGTGTCCGTATTGTGATTTTAACTCTCACGCTCTCAAAGCCGAGATTCCTGAAAAAGAGTACATCGATGCTCTGCTTGAGGATCTCGATACCGATATCGAAAAATACCAACTCAATGGCGCACCTCGCCCATTGCATTCGATCTTTATTGGTGGCGGCACGCCGAGTCTATTTTCTCCAGAAGGAATAGGTCGATTGCTGCAAGGCATTGAACAACGCATTCCGTTCAAACCTGAAATAGAAATCACCATGGAAGCTAATCCGGGAACTATCGAAGCTGAGCGTTTTGCTGGTTACCAAAAAGCAGGCATAACTCGAATCTCGGTGGGCGTGCAAAGTTTTGAACAAGAGAAACTGGAAAGGCTTGGACGTATTCACGGTCAAGACGAAGCGGTTAATGCAGCTCATTTAGCACATAAAATCGGACTAAATAGCTTCAACCTAGATCTAATGCACGGCTTACCCGATCAAAGCATTGATCAGGCCTTGGCTGATTTGGACAGAGCGATCGAGCTTAATCCTCCGCATTTATCTTGGTATCAGCTAACAATAGAACCTAACACCATGTTCTATTACAAAACACCAAAGCTACCTGACGATGATGACCTTTGGGATATCTTCGACTTAGGCCATAAGAAGCTCGCAGACGCAGGTTATGTACAATACGAAATTTCAGGCTACAGCAAGCCGGGATATCAGTGTCAGCATAATCTCAACTACTGGCGCTTTGGTGACTACCTAGGTATTGGCTGTGGCTCTCATGGCAAGCTGAGCTTTGCAGATGGACGTATTGTTCGCACCACTAAGGTTAAACACCCTAGAGGCTACCTAGCCGCGTATCAGAATCTGGTGAAGCCCTATCTGTCGGATGAACTTGAAGTACCTAATGAGGACCGCCCTTTCGAGTTCTTCATGAACCGCTTCAGGCTAATGGAAGCGTGTCCAAAACAAGACTTCATTGATACGACTGGGTTAGAGTTTGATTCAATTCAGCCAACGATAGAGTGGGCCAAAGAGCTCGGTTATCTTAATGAAACCGACAGCCATTGGCAGATCACTGAAAAAGGAAAGCTGTTCCTGAATGATCTGCTTGAAGCCTTTATGGCTGAAGAAGACGAATAGAGCGAGATTCGAGATTCGAGATTCGAGATTCGAGATTCGAGATTCGAGATTCGAGAAGTATTGCATAAGGGTTGGCTTTAGGGTCAACCCTTTTTATTGTAAGAGCCTTTCTCGAAGCGAAGCGCTCTATAGGACGAAGTCCGTGCTCGCATCTTTCTTCTAAAAAATAGAACGTCCAATACGCTCAGAGAGCAATTCTAAAGCCTGAGTTCCCGCCAGTGAATTACCCGACGCGTCCAGTTCTGGAGACCACACCGCGATCGTCATTTCGCCAGGAACAATCGCTATAATCCCGCCACCGACACCAGACTTTCCTGGCATACCAACACGATAAGCAAACTCTCCCGCCCCATCGTACAAACCACATGTTGCAAGCAAAGCATTCAGCTGTTTGGTTTGAACTGGCGTGATGATCTCTTTCTTGGTCTGAACCGACACACCTTTGTTCGCCAAATAGCTAAAGGTTTTCGCCAAGTCCACACAGGTCATTTTAAGCGCACAAGCATGGAAGTAGTTATTCAGTACTGGGATAACATCATTCTCAAAATTACCAAACGAACGCATCAAATAAGCGATAGCAGCATTACGATCGCTGTGCATCATCTCAGAAGCCGCCACAACCTTGTCATACACAATATGAGTATCACCTGATAGCTGACGGACAAATTCTAATAAACGGTGTCTTGGTGCTGATAGACGGCTTTGTAATAAATCGGCAACGACAATCGCGCCAGCATTAATAAACGGGTTACGAGGGATGCCGTGTTCCATCTCAAGCTGAATCATCGAGTTAAAGGCTTGTCCTGAAGGCTCCTTTCCAACGCGTTGCCAAATTTCTTCCGGCTTATACAACACCATCGCCAACGTCAGGCTTAAAGCTTTAGAGATTGATTGCACGGAAAAGGCTTCATCGGCATCGCCAGCTTGAATAACTTCACCTTCATTGGTGTATACCGCAATCGCCAGTTTCTGGTTCGATACACGAGCCAATGCAGGAATATAATCGGCGACCTTTCCCTGACCAATTAAAGGGCGAACTTCATCTAAAATCTCGGCCAAAATAGCTTGAGTTGGTTTCATGTGAGCTTACTTCTTATTGTTATTTTTGTAGGGGATGTGACATTACTTTCTGTCCTTAAACCTTTATCGTAAAAAAGCCTAAGGACAAAAAAGCCAACATTACAATAATGTTGGCTTTTATCAATCCCATAAAATGTAAGGTTAAGATCTTAATCCGATCTCACCTTCATTTTTTATTCAGAATTACTTAGTACGCTTGTACTTGATATCCCAAACACCATGACCTAAACGGTGGCCACGAGCTTCAAATTTCGTTAGTGGGCGCTCGTCTGGACGAGGAATGTAATCCCCATCTTCAGCGATATTCTTGAAGCCTGGAGCGACGTTCATCACTTCAATCATATGTTCGGCGTAGTTTTCCCAGTCTGTTGCCATGTGGAAAATACCAGTATCAAGTTGCAGCTTACCGCGAACCATCTCTGCAAACTCAGCCTTAACGATACGACGTTTGTGGTGACGAGCTTTATGCCATGGGTCAGGGAAGAACAGTTGCAGTGTATGCAGGCTGCTGTCTGGGATCATGTGTTCAAATACTTCTACTGCATCGTGACACATTACACGCAGGTTAGTTACGCCAGCATCGCGAGCTGTACCTAAACACGCACCAACACCTGGGCTGTGAACTTCAATACCTAAGAAGTTTTTCTCAGGCGCATTCTTTGCCATTTCAACCAGTGATGCACCCATACCGAAGCCAATTTCTAGTACAACAGGGTTGTCGTTGCCAAACACTTCTTTCCAATTAAGAAGTTCTGGGTTGTAGTCGATACCCATTGTTGGCCAACATTCGTTCATCGCGTTTTCTTGGCCTTTTGTTAAGCGGCCTTCGCGGCGAACAAAACTACGGATCTTACGAACCAGTTTGCCGTCTTCAGTATATTCGTTAGTGGTCACTTCACTCATTGATTTTTGCCTGCACATTGATTAATCAAAGCGGGGATTATCCAAAGAATTGCCTCCGGTGCAAGTCTTTCCGTGGATAAATTCCCA
The DNA here is from genome assembly GCF_041475345.1 of Vibrio sp. 10N.222.48.A3. Taxonomy (NCBI): domain Bacteria; kingdom Pseudomonadati; phylum Pseudomonadota; class Gammaproteobacteria; order Vibrionales; family Vibrionaceae; genus Vibrio; species Vibrio sp. 10N.222.48.A3. Next base: position 4,915 of record NZ_JBFRVX010000396.1, read on the forward strand.
CACAATTTGTCTGTTTTACATCCAACCGTAAGTGTGGTGCAATTTCACTCCTAATAATAGCAAAGCATAGAGCATGTCGTGACTCCTTTCGCAACCGCCATATTAAAGTGGTATGACGCCTTTGGGCGCAAAGAATTACCTTGGCAACAAAACAAAACCGCCTACACCGTTTGGCTATCTGAAATCATGCTTCAGCAGACTCAAGTGGCCACGGTGATTCCATACTACCAGCGCTTTTTAGAACGCTTTCCAACAGTTATTGACCTAGCGAACGCCGAACAAGATGAGGTGCTGCACTTATGGACAGGGCTTGGCTATTACGCGCGAGCTCGTAACTTACATAAGGCTGCAAAGATTGTTACCAAGCAATATGATGGTGAATTTCCGCTTTCTATCGAAGAAATGAACGCGCTACCGGGTATTGGGCGCTCTACTGCCGCTGCAGTGTTGTCCTCTGTGCATAAACTCCCTCATGCGATTCTTGATGGCAACGTCAAACGCACCTTAGCGAGAAGCTTTGCAGTAGAAGGTTGGCCGGGGCAAAAGAAAGTCGAGAACCAGCTTTGGGAACACGCAGAAGCACACACTCCCAATCAAGATGTTGATAAGTACAATCAAGCCATGATGGACATGGGTGCGATGGTTTGTACTCGTAGCAAGCCCAAATGTACGTTATGCCCGATTGAAAGCATGTGTGAAGCTAAGAAGATCGATAGACAACTCGATTTCCCTGGCAAGAAGCCTAAGAAAGAAAAGCCGATAAAAGAAACATGGTTTGTGATTCTGTACCACAACAATCAAGTATGGCTCGAGCAACGCCCTCAATCTGGTATCTGGGGAGGACTATTCTGTTTCCCTCAAAATGAAAACGCAGAGATCGAACATCAACTAGACCTTCGTTCGATCAAAGACAATGAAACCAATTCGATCAAGACCATGATTGCGTTTCGACATACTTTCAGCCACTACCACTTAGATATCACGCCTGTATTAGTAAAATTAGATAAACAACCAGATTTGATAATGGAAGGGACTAAAGGTCTCTGGTATAACTTATCAAAACCGGAAGAAATTGGCCTAGCCGCTCCTGTAAAGCAGCTTATTGAGAGCCTACCCTTTGAACTGAACGACGTTTGAATCAACGAACGCGATAAGAGGAACCACTATGAGCCGCACTGTATTTTGTGCTCGCCTTCAAAAAGATGCTGAAGGCCTAGATTTTCAACTTTACCCGGGTGACCTAGGTAAGCGTATCTTTGACAACGTATCTAAAGAAGCTTGGGGACAATGGCAAAGTAAGCAAACTATGCTTATCAATGAAAAGAAGCTGAACATGATGGATCCTGAGCATCGTAAACTTCTTGAAACTGAGATGGTTAACTTCCTTTTCGAAGGTAAAGATGTCGTTATTGATGGCTATACCCCGCCTAGCGAATAAGACATTTATTTAAATAAATTTTAATGACATCATGGTTTACGCCGCGATGTCATTTTTGTATGAGGAACTATGAAAAAGCTAAGTTACTTCCTAACAGCCATGTTGTTAACAGGGTGCAGTCGTGAATTTGTCGAGAGCATTTATGATGTTAACTACGAACCAACCAACCGGTTTGTAAGTAATTTGGCAGAACTACCAGGGCAATTTGAAAAAGATACTGGGGCGTTGGATGCTTTGATTAGTAGCTTTTCAGGCAATATCCAAAAGCGTTGGGGCAGCAGTGAAGTAAAGATGGCAGGTAAGAGTAACTATGTGAAATACATAGACAATTATCTAAGCCGTTCAGAAGTTAACTTCAGTCAAGGTATCATAACGGTAGAAACCGTCTCCTTAACAGATCCTAAAAAGCACCTCAAAAATGCGATCATGACGACGCTCCTGACACCCGATGATCCAGCTCATGTCGATCTATTTTCGTCCAAAAGCATAAAGCTAGAAGGTCAACCTTTCCTCTACAACCAAGTCGTAGACCAAGAGAAAAAGCCCATCCAATGGACATGGCGTGCTAACAAATTCGCAGATTACCTGATCGCCAATAACCTAAAAACCAAAGAGGTAGACTTTAAAAAAGCCTACTACGTCGAAATCCCAATGGTGGCAGATCATGCGAGCAAACGTAGTTATAAGTACGCCGACATAGTACAACGAGCATCTCAACGCTATGACATCCCTGAAGACTTGATCTATGCAATCATCAAGACAGAAAGCAGCTTCAATCCTTACGCAGTGAGCTGGGCAAATGCTTATGGTCTTATGC
>NZ_JBFRVX010000397.1:0-4430 GCF_041475345.1 Vibrio sp. 10N.222.48.A3
ATCATGATGTCGGTGATCGAGTCATCATCCATCAACACCTGCAAAGGCCCGAGGCCAACTAACTCATGTACCATGCTGGTGACATATTCTGATTTTGCCAGTGATGAAATAGATAACTGATCTCGACTCACTAGCATATCAACTGCGCTAGCTAACTGAGCTTCTAACTCTAGACGCGGTAAGCTTTCAATAACACTGGCATCAAGTGCATCAAATATCTGCTTACGCAGTTGTAAATAAATGCGCTGTGCATGTTCCATATCGTCCCCTTACCGTTTTAACCACTGGAAGAATGAAAATGCTGTTTTTTCCGCAACTTTCTCTCCCATCAATAAGGCAACTAACGTTTGCAGTCCGTATTTCATTTCAGAACGTGATTCACTAAGCAGCTCACCTTGAAGTAGGTATTGATTAGCTTTGAAATCAAACACTAAATTCGCGTCTGCCTCTCGACCAAAATACTTAACTACATCCGCCTCACTAATTGACGCTGCGTTATGTGGTCGAGAGCGGTTCATTACCGTCAGTACGACAAGGTTGGGATAATGCACATCGATTTCAGAACGAATTCGATTCAGCTCTCTTAATGACGATACTGTTGCATCAAATACCAAGACTAAAGCATCTAGTTTCCCCACCGCTTGTCTAAACTCTTCATTGGTTGTCGCAGTGTGAGAATAGTCTTCCACGACAAAAGCATGACTTGAAATCATCTGCTTCTTTAAAGACTGGGTGTATTGGAATAACTCATCACGGCCAAACTCATCTGATTCCACCGCAAGAAGTGACAAATTTTTTTCAATATTTTGTACCAAGCTTGTCGCGATATCATTATCCACTCCTGTAGTAAGGGTGCCTTTTTGAACACTGCGCTTAGTAAACTTCTTAAGCCCTAACATCACGTCAATATTGCTGCCAGTGTAGGTATAGTCGACTAGCAAAGTACTCGCATTTTGATGCTTGGCCAAACGGCGAGATATCTCACACGCGACTAGTGAAGTACCGACCCCACCTTTCACGCCCATGACTGCTATTTGCTTGGCTTTACGATTTGTACTCACGCCTTGTTGTGCTGCGTGGTTACGGGAAACGTTGTGATAAAAATCGATCGTTTCCGCTTCACCCGCTGGCCAAAACAAGTAATAGAAACCCAACTGTCTTAAGACTCGAATGATGGATATGGTATCTTCACTGCCAATAATGATCACTGACACATGAGGAGGTAAGGTATGAGTCAATAACTGAGCATCAGCGACAATATCTTGGCTTTGATTTAATTCAACAAATACCACTTCAACATCTGGGTATTGCTCTAATCTAGTCACATTTGTGTCTTGGCTGGCGAACGAGCTAGGCTCATTCAACCCTTCAAATCTGAACGATTTTTGGATGAAGTCGCGGCATATCTCGGTTTGGAAAAGCATCGCACAACGATTCTGTTTCTCCGATTTTTTAGGTTCCGCACTGTTTAGTTTATTCACTAAATCAAACATCTGAAATTCTCTAACAGTTAGTAATTAGATTGCTTTGTGCGGGTTGACCATTGACTGCCAACGGCTCGTGTCCACATTGCACCCTAAGCTTCCATTCCCATACTCGCCGACCCGTTCCTGGTGGCAAATTTCTAGTTTGGTCTTATATGTTGTGACTGAAAGACTTAAGTCAAAGCGACTCTCTAGTGGTAACGGATCTGATGCGTTTGAGTTATGCTCATTTGGGCTATAACCTATTTGACTGTATTCAATCTGACTCGACATCACACCAGCTTGGATTAACTGGCTCACAACCTCTTTATAAAGCGCCTGATTCCCGCTCCCTTTGGTGCGTATTTTCCATTGCGCCACCTTTACATTTTTAGGGTAACCCAAGATAAACTCACTCACTTTTCTGGTCACCAACTGGGGTTGGTCAGAGCGAAGTTTAAGCTGATAAGTCACAGGAAAAACTTCAACTTCCGTTCCGCGAGGCTCCGATATACGGTCAACACACCCTGTAATAATGACGGCGGTAAACAAAGTAACCATCATTGATTTCATTGGCTAAACCCTCCAGCAGACAAAACTTCATCAGCCCACTTTTGTTGTGATTGTTCATAGCCACTGCCTAGTCCAAAAAAGCGCTTGAGCGTGCTAGTCTTTTTCATCGTCGGTAATTGGATCTGCTCCGCTTTGACTGGTTGAACTAAATTAACGGTCGCTACAATGACTAACTCAGTTTTACTACGTTCGGTTCCTGTATGGCGAAACAAAGCACCGATAATAGGTATATCACCAATGTAGGGAATTCGAGTCAGTGACTCTTTCTCTTCACTGTTAAGCAACCCACCAAGAACGAAGCTTTGTCCATCCCCCAGTTCCACGGTTGTCTGGGCGCGTCGTGTTCTTAATGCTGGTAAATCAAAGTTGTCACTGCTGTAACTACCATCTAGGGAGCTAACCTCTGGTGTCAGTGCTAGCTTAATTTTGTCATCTCGAAGCACCTTAGCCAGTAATTCCAGTCGCACACCGAATTCCTTATATTCAACGTTGGTTGCACCATCTATAACCGTCACAACGGGCAGTTCTCCACCCACTAAGAAACTCGCTTTCTCACCTGAAATCACCGACAAATTAGGTTCTGCTAGAACTTGACCAACGCTATCGGTACCTAAAGCTGAAATAACAGAGACAATATCGCTAGCACTAAAATGAGAAAGTTGATCCACAAATATGCCGGGCGTACCATTGCTGCCCATCTTGATGCCGAAGTCTTGCATAAAAGAGTGCGATACCTCTGCAATGGTCAACTTAACGTTCACCTGCTTAGTCGCTGATATTTCGATATTATTCACGACGCCTGCGTAATTAAGTTGAGTCATAAAACCCACATCAATGTCGTCACTCTCTTCATCACTCATTTGAAAAGAGGTTGAGTTCGCTGTTTTCCCCAAAAGCTCACCCACCAACTGGTGAATGTTATCCTTTTCCTGTTCATTAGCGACGACACCACTCAGAACAACGTTCTCACCGATGCCTGCTACAAACACTTCCGCATCGGGAAATAACACATCAATTTGTTGCTCTATTTCGCGATAACTTTTATTCACCAACAATAAGCGGTTAAATAATTCACGTCCTTTCGCATCAAATGCGATAAACGAGGCAGATCCTATATTCTTCCCAAACACCACGACCTTATTACTATCAATCACTTGGTAATCTGCAATATTCTTCCCTGAGATAAAAACAGAAGCGATTTCCCCTCGAATCGAAAAGGTTTTAGCTTCTCCCTGAGCTAAATTAGTCGAGCCTTGAGCCAAAACCTCGAATGGAAGCAGCAGAACCAATACTAAAGTCAACATTGTTGTTTTCATGGTTAACGCCCTACTCAAAACGGTATTCACGAATTCCACCAGTGCCGCCACTGCTTGGAATGATGTCTGAAGAATCAGCTTCTAGATCATCAGAAAATTCCTTACCCAATGATTTATGCACGGCCACTTCTGCAATCCGCTGTGCCACCGTGAGTTGTGCCAGTTGTTGATTCGTCACTTGTAAGATCAATGTCACCTGAGTCTCTTTTTCCAACGTTAACGTGCTCACTGCTTTTTCTGACGTCACCATGTCCAAAACCGGTATTTGAGCCAGTAATGGCACCATAGTGAGATGTTGGATATCTGACACCGTATCCTCACTTGATAAGTTCTGATCCGGCGTTGAAAGAACAGATATGTCGACTAAATCTCCGACTGCGATGGTGCCACCTAATACATCTCTTCCCGGTACCGTAACGTTATAAGGAACAAATCCAGGGCGGATCACCGCCTGTAAGTACTGACTGTCTCCGGGAGATGTCAACATATTCGAGTCCACCAGCTCATATGCGGCAATGTCATGCACTGCGAATTGAGGAGCATTCCAATCTAACTCAATGTTTCGATCGATTCCCAATAGCGCTGCACGAGCTTCAGGCAAGTACTCTATAACGAAGTCGCTACGCTTCAGCTGCTGACCTTTCACTGTCGGGTGAGTGAGTTTCCATACCTTAAAAGTCACTTCTATAATTGGTTCTTCAGGCTGAATGGGGAAAGTATCCATCGGTACATTCACCACACCATAGAGGCCTATAGATATAGCGAGGAACGCTAAGCCAAGAATGATTTTGGAGTTCATGATTCACCTATAACGATGCAGCTATACCTAGTAGGCTTCCTAAACAAATAGGCACCCCATAAGGAACACCTCTGTTTGTCCACTCAGAATTACCGGTTGTTTTTCCTAATACCCACTGAGTAATCGCTAGGGTTCCACCTGCAAATAAAATCACATTAACCGCCCACAACATCATATTGGGCGATACCATTAAACTGAATGCAGCCAATAATTTACTGTCTCCAGCAGCTATAACATTGAAATAAAATAAAACTGCGCCGACGGCTAACACTATGAAAA
>NZ_JBFRVX010000398.1:0-633 GCF_041475345.1 Vibrio sp. 10N.222.48.A3
AGGAGTATCGATACTCCTTTTATTCACATTCTAATGACCACACATGAGTTAACTTGTTAAACCACAAATTAGATTGCGCTCAGCTTTTTCTGATTCCCGCGCCTCTTTAGCCATATTATCAAAAATCTCAATGGCTAAAGTTGGCTTATGAATATAAAAGCCTTGAATGAAGTCAATGCCTAACGCTTCTAACATTCTTAATTCTTCAATTGTTTCAACACGTTCCGCAACCACTTTAGTTTGGCTCATTTCTGCCAACTCAACTAATGAGTGCACCATTTTTTTCTTAAAATCAGAACCGTTAATATTTTCAACGAGCGAACCATCAAGCTTGATCGTATCAAAACAACCTTCAGATAAAATTGAATACGATGAATAACCTGAACCAAAATCATCTAAGGCAACTATGATCTGGTGGTGTTGTAGTCGTTCTACTATTTTTCGAAACTTCTCATCTGCACGATAAAAAACAAGCTCAGTCACTTCAACACATAAACGGGAACGGATATAAGGGGGTAGATGACATAAACGATCGATAACACTCATATCGAAAATGGTTTTAACTGAGAAATTTAATGACAATTGAATAGTTGAATAGTGCTCAAGTAAGCCAATTGCGTAAGTAAGCATCTG
>NZ_JBFRVX010000399.1:0-5009 GCF_041475345.1 Vibrio sp. 10N.222.48.A3
GTTAATGAGAATACGTATGACTCTCTTGTTTATGATTCATACACAGTATTGATCGAAGGAAATTATTTTTATAAGATCAAGTTAACAAAAAAATTATTTTCATATAGAAATAAAATAAAAGCCTACGATTGCAGGCTTTGGGTAGAAATGAGTTTTAGCTTATTAAGTTGTCATAAGTGGCATGACAACTTCTGCTGTTTCCAAAACGGACTCTGAGTATTCTGGATAAATGTCGAGCAAGGTATTAACCAATACGTCAACGAGCAACAGAGCACCAACTTTAGAAGAAAACGCGCCTCCAGTCAGTGGGCCTTCAGGCCTTGCTGCCACTAACATTTCAGTAGATATGGCAGACAAAGGGCTGTGACTAATGTTCGTTAAGGAGACGACAGGAACTCCGCGCTTATACGCTTGCGTCGCCGCGTGGACTACCTCTTTGGTCGAACCGGAACTGGACACAGATATCCACAAATCACCTTCAGTACAACGAACTGCATTCATTGCGGCAAGGTGAGTGTCCTCATACATAGTGACTTTTTTACCAATTCTTAACAAACGAAAAGAAAGATATCGCCCTACAATACTCGATGCACCAACGCCAACACAGCTGATAAAACTAGAGTTATGAACAAGCGTACAGATCCTCTCTAACGATTTTCTGTCAATTAGCTTGGCGGTATCATTCAAACTTGCTACCGCATTCTGAGCGGAAACGTCGCAAATATCGCCTTCAATTTCTGGCGCATTTTGGCTAGCCGTTTGGCTTAAATCGATAGCCAACCCCATACGGAAGTCGGAATACCCTTTATATCCCATATCACGACACAGACGGACTACTGTCGCTTCACTGGTTTGAGTATTTTTGGCAAGTTCCGTGATTGTTTGAAATTGCACATCGTGTGCATTTTCAATAATGTAATTAGCCACAATAGTGAGTTTTTTACTCAAGGGTTCTATATTTGAACGCATTCTGACTAATAAATTTTTAGGCGTATTCACATTGGCCCCTTTAAATACTTAATGCTTGATCCAAAATAACAGACTCCATAAAACAATGACATAGCCCCCCACCTTAAAGCGCATTATAAGGGGGATTCCCCCCCTTTTATTGTTACAAGAAGTCAGCGTCTCGCATTTTTGCTACAACATCGGCTTTTTGTACTGCCGTTAACGGGCGAATTGGGGAGCGAGGATTACCGGCATCAATACCATGCAATTCCATCGCGGCTTTACCCGCTGCTACGCCGCCGTATTCTACCAACACACGAATAAGCGCAATTACTTTGTCCATTAACGCTGCGACTTGAACTTGATCGCCCTTGTTAAATGCTTCAATGATCTTCAAGTAAAGTGGTGCAGCGTAGTTATAAGTACTACCGACAGCACTCACAGCCCCAACAGCCAAACCAGCGGGCAAAAACTCATCAACACCAAACGGGATATCAAACTTACCATTGGCTACACGTACACAACGTTGATATTCATACAAATCGACGTTGTTAAATTTTGCACCCGATAAGTTAGGAATACGATCATCGGCTTGAATTAGAAACTGTTCCAAATCGACATTTACGCCAGACATACCAGAGTGGTAATAATAAAATCCTTTTGAAGGCGCGGCGGCCGCAACTTGCGCACAGTATTCGACCAAATCTTCAACATTGCCTGGTTTAAAGAAACACGGACCAATAGCCGATGTCGCGAGAATATCCAAACCCTCTGCGTGGCGAGTAAGCTCTAACGTATCAATAATACTTAGCGCACCAGTATGAATAATGAGATCTAATTTACCAGCAGCAGCCTTAACCCAATGCTGCGCGATTGCTTTACGTTCTTCAACCGAGCAATGAATCCCCTCACCCGTTGTTCCACACACGTAAGCGCCCGTTACTCCTTGATCAACTAACAGTTCTGCAATTTGGTCAATCGCACCAAAATTGACTCTGTTAGCGGCATCAAACGGTGTGTGTGGCGCTGCAATTAGTCCAGATAACTTTTTCATCTTCTTACCTTAATTTTATTGTCTTAAATATGGAATAAACCGGAACCCATTCCATCTACTTAGTCGTTTATTTAATCTGCGGCTACTTTCCGTAATCAAGCATCAATTCTGGAAGAAAAAGCGTGAATTGAGGGAATACCGCAATAAGTGCCAGCACGATAAATAATGGCACCAAAAGTGGAATGACCCCTTTGGTCAAGGTATGGAACGGAATGTCTCCAACCTTCGAAACCACATACAAAGCCATGCCCATTGGCGGAGTTAAAATACCAATCATTAAGTTCAAAATAGCCATTACACCGAAGTGAACCGGATCAATACCCACAGCCGCGGCAACAGGTACAAGGAACGGAACCAATAAAAGAAGCAAGGCTAGCGATTCGATAAATGTACCCAAAAACAGGAGCAGTAAGTTAATCAGTAGCAAGAGTACAAGCGGGTTATCACTGATTGTTAAGAAATAGTCAGCCATCATTTGAGGCAATTGTTCTCGAGCCACAATCCAACCAAATACCGTTACCCCCATGACCATCAACGCGACAACGGCAGTGGTATTAACGGTTTCTTTTAAAATACCGACAAAGCTTGTAAGCGTAACTTGACGGTAAACCACAACACCTAAGAACAAAGCGTATAAAGAAGAAACAACGGCCGCTTCTGTTGGAGTGAATTTCCCGGAGAAAATGCCACCAATAATGATAACTGGCGTCAACAAAGACAAGAAAGCTTCTTTTAGTGATTTAAATCGCTCACCACGAGTCGCTTTAGGTAAGGTCATGTAGCCACGTTTCTTACAGATGAAATAGCTCATTACCATTAATGAGGCTGCACACATCAATCCAGGGATGGCTCCCGCCAAAAACAAAGCACCGATCGATGTATTTGAAACCACACCATAAATGACAAGCGGCACAGAAGGTGGAACCAAAGGACCAATAATGCAAGAAGCGGCGGTTAATCCACCAGCAAAGTCATCATCATACTTTGCATCTCGCATTGATTTGATTTCAAGTTGCCCAAGGCCACCCGCATCCGCAAGCGCCGATCCAGACATGCCAGAGAAAAGTAAACTTGCCATAATATTTACATGGCCCAAGCTACCGGTAATGTGCCCGACCATGGATTTAGCAAAGTTAAAAATACGTTCTGTAATACCAGCACTGTTCATTAAGTGCCCAGTTAATACAAAAAACGGAACCGACAACAAAGTGAAGTTGTTGATGCCACCCAGCATTTGCTGAGCCGCGAAGTTAATTCCGGTACTTTGAGTCAATACCAAAAATACGAGTGCAACGAAAATAAGTGAAAAACCGACGGGCATCCCTGCAAACAGAAGTGCTAACCAGCCAAAAATTGAACCTGCCATAATGACTCCTACCTAACGACTGTTTGAGATGATTGTTCAGATGACTTAGCTGTACTTACACGAAACTCACCGACTAACTGAACCATTTTTTCCAGTTGACGTGCCACCATAAACAGCCCCGCAAGTGGTAAACTGTAATTCATCCACTTACTCGAAATTTCTAACGTGATCAGTTCAAAAAAAGCGGTACGTTGAACGTGCTGGTAGCCTAAATAAATGATGGCAAAAATAGACACGAGTACAGCTAACTCCAAAGTAAACGCTAACGAAAAGCGTATTTTGTTGGGTAATTTATCTGAGAAAAAAGTAATTTTGACGTGCGAGCCCGTTTTGATGGCCATCGCACAACCAATTAACGACATATACATAAAAAGAACTCGTGCGAGCTCTTCACTCCAAAGCGAAGGATCATTCAATAACCAACGGGTTCCGATCTGCCAAGTCAGTACTAGGAGCAGAATGGCCATTAAAGGCACGGTGATGATCTCTTCGATATTATCAATAATCTTACGTAACATTTTTTAGCTCCAAGGCTGGCCTCTAATGGCCAGCCAAGCTTATTTACTACCAATAGACGATGGCTTACATGCTCGCCAGTTTTTTCACAATTGGCTGACCAATTTTGTCTTCAAACTTCGTGTATAGCGGCTCCATCGCTTGACGGAAAGGAGCAAGGTCGGGGTAAGTAACATTCACGCCTTGAGACTCAAAGAAAGCAACTAACTCAGCTTCTTGTTTTTTCACTGAAGCAGTATGAACAGCGCCCGCTTTCGCTACCGCGGCAGTCACGATCTTACGATCAGCCTCGGACAGTTTTTGCCAAGTTGTCTCAGAAATGATCACCATTTGATCGTTCACAATGTGGTTTGTGATCGCGAGGTTCTTCTGAACTTCATAGAACTTCATTGTTTTAATGGTCGGCAATGGGTTTTCTTGGCCATCAACGGCGTTGGTTTGCAGTGCTAGGTACACTTCAGAAAACGCCATTGGTGTCGGGGATGCACCAGACAGTTTTGCGTAGTTTAAGTTTGGTTTAGCGTTTGGAACACGAAGCTTCAAGCCTTTAAAGTCTGAGATTGATTCAAGAGGGCGGTTAGACGTTGTTTCACGTGTTCCGTTGTACCAAGTATCTAGCGCTCGCCAATTGAACTTAGTCAACATTTCCTCACGGATGCCTTGGCCAAAATCAGATTCGAACATACGGCGTAGATGCTCATAGTCTTTCGCAACGTATGGCAATGTTACGGCTTCTGCGCGAGGAATCCAAAGACCCATACGACCAAATTCTGCGTAAGTGATATCCAAATCACCTAGGCTTAGCTGTTGTAACATTGCGCGGTCATCACCTAACTGTGCGCTTGGAAAAAGTGACAGTTTGATGTCCCCGTTACTCATCTCGTCAATGGTATCCGCAAGCAGTTTCGCAGAAGTGTATTCCACAGAGCCTACTGAGGCTTGCATCCCCATTTTAAGCGTTGTAGCCGCTTGTGTAGAAACAGCAAATCCGAGAGTCAGCATAGCAATAGTGATTTTGTTCATGGCTTTCATATTATTCCCTTATATTGGTTTTCGGTCTGATTTCACCACTTTCAAAAAAAATTTTTATTTTGTTTGAAAAAAATCTTCGTTATGGATTATTAT
>NZ_JBFRVX010000400.1:0-400 GCF_041475345.1 Vibrio sp. 10N.222.48.A3
GATAAAAATCTATAGCTTGGATTATAAAAACTAATCCGATTTTATTGGGGTTATAAAATAATAAGGAGTCATTGGCTTCCTTAAAATGTTGCATTACTCTGAATCAATTTGCGTTATTCATGACCGGAAGCGTAGGCACAAAGAAGCCTAAGTCTGACAAGCTGAAAGCTCTTGAAATCAAAGCAATAACAGACAAAGTACACGATTTATTAACATTTCTATAAACTTTCGTTTTATATGCACGTAATTTGTGCTGTAATTATCCGCTAAGCTATTCGTCTAACTCATTCACATTGTGCATAGCAGTTTGTTACTAATGTGATGGTTACGGTTATGGAAGTCTTTTGGCTTAAATAAGGATATTAAATGCGCTCTCTATCAGTACAGTGGAAAATAACCC
>NZ_JBFRVX010000401.1:0-155 GCF_041475345.1 Vibrio sp. 10N.222.48.A3
CATAGTCACTTATTGAAGTCAAACTGCTTAATTACCAATCAACCGGATTGGGGCAGCGTAGAGATCGCATATTCCGGAAAGCAAATTGACCGTGAAGCTCTGCTACGCTATTTAGTTTCTTTCCGCGAACATAACGAATTCCACGAACAATGTGT
>NZ_JBFRVX010000401.1:918-2610 GCF_041475345.1 Vibrio sp. 10N.222.48.A3
TTCCACGAACAATGTGTTGAGCGTATCTTCACTGACATCATGAAATACTGTGCACCATCGAAGCTAACCGTATTTGCACGTTACACGCGTCGTGGCGGTCTGGATATCAATCCATACCGTTCAACTGAGCAAGATAGACCAAGCCACAATAAGCGTATGGCTCGCCAATAATCGGCGTGAACCGCCCAAACTTATTTGAACCTACAAAATCTTTAAAGGGACATTGAAATGCGTTGGTTATACGTTGTTAGTCTATTCATTTTAAGCTTAAGCACATCGGTTAATGCGTCGGTCTATTCGTCGGCGCTCCTCAATGAAGCCAATAACTTGGTTGAGATAGAACCGAGCCAAGCAAAACGAATGGCCAACAGCTACCTAACGCTACGTATCCTTTCAGATCAACGCGAGAAGAGCCCGTCAGCTATTTCTCGTGAAGAGGCCGACTCTTCGATTAGAACCCCGAACAGCAGTATCGATGCGTATAAGATCTTAGCGAAAGCAGAGTTTAATCTAGGCAACATTCGTATTGCGATTCAGCACATCGACAAAGCCTCTGAGCTAGCAAAAACCTATAAGCTTGAGTATCTAAAGTTAGATCTGGAAATACTTAAAGTTAGGTTACTTTGGCTTACGGACAGAAAATCTGCCCAAGCAGAATCAGAGCTAAAAAAAATAGAAACAAGCTTAGAGTCGGTTAATAAAACCTTACGCCTGACGGAAGGAATTACCTATCGCTTAATCATGTTGAAAGCCGACATTTCCTCTTATAACAACAACGTAGGGGAAGCAGAAAAACTCTATCAAGAAGCAAAAACTTACCTAGAACAGCGTCACTCGGAAAAAGTCGTCATTGATTATCACATCACCGTCGGCGAGTTTTATCTTACCCATAAAGAGTACAACCATGCACTATCTGAGTTATTGTACGGCTACTGGAAATCAGTAGAAGGTAACCTGAGTTCGCGCTTGGCCAAAGTAAACCGCCTACTTGCACAGCTTTTCTTTGAACGCCAAGTATTAGATAAAGCTCTAGAGCACCTGTCTCAAGCTGCTGACTTTTACGATAATTTTGAAAGCTCTCCCATATTAGCGCAAGTACTAAAAAAGATGGGGGATGTGTACTTCAATCAAGGCAAATATAACCTTGCCCTCGTGCACTTTTTCAATGTCCTTGATCATGAGAGTACCGACCGAGACATCCACCAAGTCATTGACATTCGTCTAAGTTTATCTGCGACTTACTTACGACTTTATAACTACCCTCTAGCCGAGCAATACCTAGCACGAGCTCTTGAACTGCTGGAGTATTCCGACATTCCTAAATTGGAAGGCCGCGCTGCACTCTTATCCGCAGGTTTGGCATACCACCTACAAGAAAGCGAAGATGTAATTAAGCATGCGACACGTGCGCTCAAGATTTCGCGTCAGGTAGAGAACATGCGCCTGTCGCAACACTCCTACCACTTGCTCTCTTTAGGTTATGAGCAAGCAGGGCGTCCACAACAAGCGCTAGCAAATCTCAAACAATACAATATCCTTGTCTCTTTGGAACAACAAAAACTCAACCGTGTTGGTGAAGACGCATTCCGCCAACAAAAAGAGTTTGCCGAGCAAACGCTCCACTATGCAGGTCAAGAACAAGAATTAGAGAAATACAAACTTGAGCACCATAAGTTCCAGAAAATATCGTTC